>DASZBJ010000043.1 GCA_035944115.1 Candidatus Babeliales bacterium | reverse complement strand
GCAGAATAAAATTTTTGATCGGTAGTGCACATCACATCGCACTCTTTACACCCATTGAACCAAAGCTTGAGATAGCAATTGGTGTCGATGGTAGCCCCTCTTTGTACTTTTTTTGCCTCCCATCTACCAGAATCAACATTGCAACTTAATAGGGGATCTTTAAAAATAAAACGTTTTGAAGCAACAACAGTTTTAGCAATGGTTTGCCAGCCAAGTTTTTTTCCTAATCGCACCAAAGTATCTGGTGCAAATCCTTCAGGAAAAGTAACAAAAGTACAAAAACTACATAGCACAAAAATGATATACGATTGTACTGGTATCTTCATGATGACATGACTCCTTCATACATCAGACTTCAGAATAAAAGATAGGTAATCACAGTCTGATTTTTAGAGTCAAGAGAATGTGTAATGTGTACTGTTGTTAAAATGATGCGCCAATTTTTGCCCAGAAACCAGCAGTTGGTAATGCGCCGTTCTTATCTATAAATTCAAAATAGATACCGGCATTACACAGCCCATCGAAATTTTTGCCCTCGTAAATATATCCTGCAGTTGCATGGATGATATAATTCAATGCTGCTTGTGACATACCAGAATTAAGATCGAGATCGCTCTCTCTGATTGGTACAAATATTGACTGTTTTTCTTTTGTATCCGGGTCTATGATTATATCATTATCGGCTTGAGTGCAGATGGTACTGTCACTTGCCGTTACTGCAACAATTCTTGGTGCAGGCGCAGGTTGCGGTGTTTGGCAACCAGTTGCGGTAACAATTCCTGCAATTCCCCATTCGCTTTTAAAGGGACAGCGGAGTTCAATTCTTTCATTACCATGTCCCCAAATATTAAATCCAAGTTCAAATTCAGCTTGCCCCCACTTAAACCGTACACCGGTTGAAAAATCGACCATGTTGTATGGATGTACGTGTCCTTCTCGTGTCAGGACATTCACACCCGGGGTACTGTTGCCAAGTGGGCCATCTATATGGGTAAGAAGTAAGTAACGGCTCCATGGCTTACCTTTTAAATCGAAGGTACGTGTTTGCATATTTCGGACAAAAAAGGTGCTTTCAAGATTGGTGAAAAAGCAGAATGCAAATCGGTCGCATTCTTCTTGTAGGAGAATTTGAAAATTTACTCCTGCACCAAATCCAAAATGTTGGTTGTTGCCAACAACAGGATCAAATATAAATTCTGGATTTTGTTTGTTTGCGCTAGGAAGTCTACATAACGAGTAATATGAGACGAGAAAAAAATCATTTGCAAGGAATGTACGTCCAAATTTAAAGTTTACTTCAGCAAGACCTGTATGTGATTTCTTACCGCATATTTTTGCATAATCCCATCCTGGTTGTCGTAATGCTTGCACAATGTCTTTTGGATTTTCAGACCCACTATTTATGACATCAAATTGTTCAAGGCGCATGTTATTTTGTACCCACACAAGAGGAGCTTGGATGTTAATCCAGCTGTTATTAAAAAGTGCAGAATCAATGATAGCGCCAATATCTTGGTTGTATTCTAATATCACTCCAGCCTGTTTTTGTTCTGGTTTGATACTGAATCTTCCTCGAAAATTATTGGGAAGCCCGAGCCATTCAGCACGAATGTTACGCGTATGGGTATCTTGGAAATTACAATCTCCAGACACAAGAACCGTGGTGTTGCAGACAGGTAAAAAATAGCGCGCAATACGATCAGAATGTAATGATTCTCGATATGCAACGGTGATATCAGCTGCGCCACGAGCAACATGTTCTTTTGTATGAATTATTGCATGCCATAATGCTTGATCGCGATTGAGTTGTTGGGTGAGAGGACGTGTGAACATAAATGAGTGACTGCGTTGATCAGTGTCGCCGCAACAATCGCAGCAATATGGTCTGAGCGGTATATCAACGCGTGTACCGCAGCATGGTCTTTCATCAATCAGTCTACCCAACAGCATGCATGGGGTGCTGATGAACATGAGAATAAGTAATAGATATGTCTTCATTAGCGATTGCCCTTTTTTACAGATGAAATCTGCTTTTTAGCTTAAGATAGCTTTGATAGAAAAACAAGTAGTAACTACAGTTGTTGATTATCAAAAACAATTGTGGCAATAGCATGCGTAAATGCAACCGCTTCAGGCAATGATTTTTGAAAAATATTTCTTCCGGTTGCACATCCAGATGCATTGCCGATATGAATTTGGTCAGACAGATTTTTTAAAAATTGGTTCGGTTCTTGCATGCTTCCTCCGGAGCAGATCACGCCACAGTTTCCTGCAGCAGCGGTAATCATGAGTAAATCGTTTATAGCATTTGGTGCTTTAATTTTTACAAAATCGGCTCCTAAGGATGCTGCAATACCGGCTGCACCAGCAAGGAGTTTTGGATCGGTTTCGTTACTGATATTTTTTCCGCGCGCATATACCCACAATATTGCAAGCAGGCCGTGTTGATGAGCTTGAGATACAAGGTGTGCTGCTTCTGAAAGCATTTCTGGTTCATATGTGCTCCCGAGATAGAGCGTGTAACCAATGCCGCGGATAGGAATAGTATGTTGTTCTTGTATTGCTATCACATCTTGCACGTGCCATAACAGTTTACTATAAGGGTCTTCTGTTTTTGCCAAATGAGATGATCCGTTGAGCTTAGCGATGTAGTTTATAGTTGGATATTGTTTTGCGTATCGTGCAATGAGTCCCAGATGAGTGGCTAATGCACCAATTCTGCCTTGGCGTGCAATTTCAAAAATATGAGATACTTGGTGAGCATCCGGATGAATCTTGTCCCCATAAAAATCAGCGTTAAGATGTTCAACTTTTTGATCACAGGCAAATAGGAATAATCTCTTACTGTTTTGTGTTACCGCATTATAGTTTTTTATGTAGGTTTCGATTTTATTTTTTGGTACATCTGCTGGCGGTTGTACTGCTATGTGCTGCATTTTACATTCTCCTTATTATATAATTTTATCATGTATAACGGTTTTTCCTGCAATTCGTTCAAAGAGTGGTACTGCAACCGTCGAAGCATACAGGCGTGGTAGCGGAGATTCTTTTATGCAGGTAACGATAACTCGTTGATATTCTCCTTTTTGTACTAAGCCGACGCAGGTATACATATTTTTTGTATCCGAATAGCTTCCATTATCAAGTAATTTTGCGGTTCCTGTTTTACCTAAGACGGTATATCCTTTCATTTGTGCTTTTTTAGCAGAGCCACGAAGCACCGTATTTTCAAGTATTTGTCGGATGTTGGCGAGCGTCTCATCCGAATATAGTTTTTCAGATTTTTTTGTTGGTTTTTTTTGATCCATAATAAGAGTTGGTTGTATGGCATATCCATTGTTTGCAATTATGGCGAATGCACAGGCGAGCTGTAGGAGTGTTGCATTGATTTCATAGCCATAAGAAAGGGAGAATATCGATTGTTTTGACCAGTTCTCTGGTGGATTTACAAATCCTGATTGTTCACCAGGGAACTCAATTCCTGTTTTTGTGCCAAATCCTAAGCGAATATAATGATCATAGAGTTTCGGTCCTAGGCGGGTGACCACTTTTGCGATCCCAATATTATTTGATTTTTCAATCACTTGGCAAAAGGGGATTTCTCCTGCCACTGATGAGCGTACGGTATTTATTTTTCTTCCTTGTACATAGGATGTTACAACATTGTCGCAATTAATTGGCTCATCAAGAGTAACTACGTGTTCATCAAGCGCTGCAAGTGCTGCAAATACTTTAATGACAGATCCGAGTTCATAACTTTCAGTTATTAATCGATTTTTGGTGTAGGCCATGTTAAGCGATTTAGTATTATTTGGATCAAAAGTTGGTATGCATGCCATTGCTAAGATTTCCCCGTTAAGAGGATTGAGAATGATAGCAGCTCCTTCTTGCGCCTGAAATTGATCGACTGTTTTTTGCAGTTCTTCATGTACTAAAAATTGTAATGTGCTGTCGATGGTAAGTTGTATCGCTTGCCCTACGTGTCCTTGTTGTTTTGTAGTTTTAGTAAAATGATAATGTCCAGAGCGCGCATCTTTTTCGAGCAAATAACTGGAGGGAGTGCCCGCTAGTTGAATGTTATAGAGCAGTTCAATTCCCATAATGCCAACATTATCAACGTTGGTTATGCCGGTAATATGTCCCGTATAGGGGCATGGGTAATAACGACTTGGTTCTTGCAGAAGATGAATATCAGGGATGTTGCTATTTTGAATGAGCATTATTTGTTCATCACTCAAACGACGTTCGACATACATAAAAAGCTGATTGTGATTGGTATCAAATCGTTGCACAGATGATGGAAAATGGTCCACAAGAAAATTGCGGACTATGGTGCGATCTTTAATTTGAGAAGGCAAGCAAAATGCTGCCATACGCATTGTGTTTAGCGCTAAAAATTGTTTCCCTGATCGATCTAAAATTGCAGCGCGGGCAGGAGCGATGGTAACGGTGGTATTGTATTGGTTGGTTCCCAGTTGTGCATAAAAATCATGATGCGCAATTTGAATGTAATATAATCGATAGCCGATTATGGCATACACGATACAGCAAATAAAAAAAATAAAGGTGATGCGCGGCCGATTTGTTTTCATGCGGATAATGTTTTTATTTGGGTGAGTGATATTGGTTGCATACCTAATTCATGTTGGGCAAATTTTCGAATTGTAGAGACGTTTTTTGCGGTATTAAGTTGATAGGTCAGTTCCTGCTTTTTTTGTTCTAGCTGTTGGTATGTTGTTTCGTATTGCTGCTTGCGATACGAGGTTTCTATAAAGCAGTTTGATTTATAAATTTGTAGCGCAATGCATATCACATGCGCGCTGATAAAGGTGATGATAAAATGGCTGTTTCTCATAAGGCTCTCTTGTTTTTAGATATATGATGGGCAGTCTAGCATCGCGTAGTCCATTTTGTTAAGCTGTTGCATGGTTTGGGGCAAGAATAGGGATTATAGGGGGATTTTTCAGTAAAAGGGGATAAGGTTTCTATTTGTTGGTTTGAATAGAGTGCGGGGAGGGGGGTCTGGATTCAAATAGAATTGATATGCAAAATAAATGGATTATACCCCGTTTTTATTTGTTATATTATTTGCTATATTAATCAATAGCTGTCTTTCAGTTGTTAATTATTTCGGGGGTATATAAAACATGCAATTCGCGGTTGGCCGTAGGCGCCAAAGGTCTTTTTTCATTGTCTTAGCATTTTCTATGGCGACGGCTTCGTCGTCTCTTTTTGGAATAAATTGGAAATTTTGGAAATCATCTCCGAAACCATCGCCAGCAATGACAGAGAGTGTAGAAAATTCAAAAGTTCATTATATTCGAATCGTTGCTGGTGCGAATGGCAACAACGAAGTCAGTTGCACGACTAATAAGTCCGATATTTCAGCTGAAGATGCGTTTGTCAGGGTTGTATACGATACCGCAGAGGAAAGTATTTGTGTGGTGAATGATGAAGTTCAGCAGAAACCGCAAATTACGGCCTCTAATGAACCACCAGTGGGGTTTGTTACTAAGGTTAATAAGATTGTTGATAATATTGCAAAAGTTACAGATATGGGGGCAAACTTTGATGGTAAAAAGGTTCTAGCCGATTTTCAAGAAGCGGTCATGAGTCCCGAAGAGTTTAGTGGAGTGCTGACTGATTTCATTGATAAAGTAAAAAAATTTGCGAATGATCCGGAAACTATTAAGAAGGCTAAAGAGCAACTGGATTTTGCTATAAATAAATTGGATAACCTTACTAAGGAGCGACGTAAGGAACTGAAGAAAGATCTGGATGCCGCACTTATCCAAGTAAGACATGATTTGGATACGACAGGAAAAAAAGTAATAGATGATCTTATGATGGAAATTAATAAAAAATTTGCACCCGGGGGACCCTTTCATCAAATAATAGATTCTATACGCGCATTGGCAGTTAAAAAAGTATTCAAAGATGTAGTAATTTACGCTACGTTGGCGGCCCTTGGGATTGCTACTTCATTTCATATGTCACGCGTATTTTGGAATTATGTTGAACGGCAACTGTATAAACCACGCCTATTTATAGAATATTATCAACATGGTCAGTCTTCAAAGCCATTACCTAAAATACCTCAAATGGTTTTGCCGCCTCATTTGCAACAATGGTTTGATGATTATACTGCAGAACTGATAGCGACGCGTGAGGCAAGAGATCGAGGCGAAGATGTAAAATTCCGTACATTGGTTATGTTTGGAAAGCCAGGTACTGGTAAGACTATGAAAGCAAAGCAGATCGCATACCAATCACGTTTTAATTTTGCCTTTATGACTGGATCATCGCTGTTTCAAGATGGAGCAGGAATAGAAGCGATTGATGAGGTGTTTGCGCATCTTGAGAAAAGTGATACGCCGACCATCTTGTTTATAGATGAGGCAGATTCCTTATTTGTGGATCGTACCACTATGGATCCAACGAGCCTGAATTATAAGATGGTGAATCATTTGCTTAATTATCTGGGAACACGAAGTAGTAAGTATGTGATTTTTCTTACCACAAACCATTTGAGACGGTTTGATGTGGCGATGCAGCGACGAATAGATGAAGTAGTTGAAATGCCCCTTCCAGATAGAGAGCGACGTATTGATGCCCTTAAATTGTATATTAATATGTTTTTGGGCAAGGTAGAAAATGTTAATGAGATATTTACTGAAACACAATTAGCAAAGATGGCGCTTCTAACAGCAGGTTTTTGTTATGGTGATTTTGAAGGAATTATTAACAAGATTAAATCAAAAGTGTTGGTTACAAAACAATTAACTACGGAGTTGGTTGATTCGGTTGTTGAAGAGTTTTGTGATAAGCAGGTGGCATTCGCGTTGGCGGAATAAGATTACTGTAGTGAATTAAAAAAATAAGGGGCATGTGAAATTGACATGCCCCTTTTGTCTGCTAATAAATTTGGTTATTACCAATCATAACTCATATTAAAATGTACTTCATGAGCGGTCTCACCTTTGCGTGGATCAAGTTTGAAACCCCAATCAACTCTGATTGGCATTGGATTAAGTAATCGTACACCAACTCCAACTGCATGGCGATAACGGAAATTGTTGTTTTTAATAAATATACTATTTTCTGCATTTACGTATGGATTATCCCATCCAGCGCCACCATCATAGAATACAACACCCTTCATGGTGAAATCATTGGTAATGGGGAAGATGAGTTCCGCATTTACGACAAAGGCTTTTCTTCCACCAACAGAATCAGTAGCTCGTCTACCAGATGACGTAGTGGTGAACTGCGGGCCGATTTGTCCCCATAAGAACCCACGAACGGTGTCAGGTCCACCGATATGGAATAGTTCACGATATGGTATGCTCTTGTTACCAAATAGATTAATAATACCCATTTTGGCATGGAATCTGAAAATAAGATCGAAGTCGCCAATAATTGGGGTAAGCCAATTAACATCAAGATCGAATTTATGATACCCGATGTCCTGGTTTGGTAATACGAGTATTGATCGAGCAAGCCATGAATATCCTCTGGTTGGATGCATTGGATGGTTTTTTGCATCTTTTCCAATTTGTGTCATGAAAGTACCAAAGGTGCCTGTCGTAAATAATTTATTAAAGATTCTATCATATTGTTTGCGAGCAAATTCTTGTTCTACGGCATTATCGGTTCGTAAATTTGATTGTACGGGAGAGGAACTCTTTTTGCCTTCAGTATTCTTGTTTTCATATTGTACATTTTCAACGCCGAAACTAAATCGTAAAAATGTGTCGGCAAAGAGATGATGCCATCCACCAGTTACCAACCCAGTAGTGAGTGTGACACCGGTTAGTTTTTCTGTTCGTGCTGGCGACTGTTCTAATTCTTCATATCCGAGGCGTTTATGATATATATCGATTGCACCAAGGATTGGTCTATCAAAGAGCCATGGTTGTGTAATATTAAAGACAGCTGCTTTTTCTTCTGCACCAAACCGAGCGGTTAAATCAAATCGTACACCACTACCTTTGAAATTAGAGTTTGCAACATTCAATTCAGCAGAGACACTTCCGGTAGGAGATGATGATTTTGCAGCGCCGCCAAAACCAAGTTGAAAGTTAGCGGTTCCCGTTTTTCCTTCTTTTATGATCAGATCAAGATCAGCATTATTTTCATCAAGACGAGTTGTTTTCCAGTTTACACCATCTCGTTTATCAAAATAACCGAGGGCTTCAACGCGGTTTTTTGATATTTCCATTGCGCGATTAGTAATCAGAGATCCTTCATTAAGTCCAAGTCTTCGACGAATGATTTTATCTTGTGTATTCCAGTTTCCTTTAATCGTAAGTTTATTTAAATATACTGGATTTCCGATATCGGAATGAAACGTAACGGCAACGGTTTTTGTTGTTTCATCAGGAATAATTTCTGGATCGATTTGCGCGTAGATATAGCCCATATCTCCCCAAATAAACTCTAATGCTTTGATGCTGTTTACAATGTTTTCACGAGAGTATTTTTCATTCGGTTGTGTTGGCAATATTGAAGTAAGATAGTCATCTTTTAAGATGTCATTGCCGCGTGCAGTTACACTGCTTATTGTGTAGCAGTCACCTTCTTCGATAATGTAGGTTAGATGTGCCGTATTGCATTGTTCATCAAATTTAATTTTTACATCAACGACTTGCGCTGAGATAAAACCATTATTTTGATAAAATTGTTTAATCATTTGTTTGTCACCTTCAATACGATCGTATTGGAAGGTACCTGATTTATCCATGAATCCTAAAAGCCAATCTTCATGGGTAAACATAATGCTGCGTAATTTTTTACCGCTGATGATATGATTTCCTTCAAAATTAATTCGTGTAACGACTGTTTTTTTATGTTCTACAACAGTAAACGTTACAATTGCCTTTTGTTGTTCGGTGATAGAAAGATTTGAGGTAATTGTGGTGTTATGGAATCCTTTTTCTTCATATATTTTTTTGATACTCAGCTCATATCCTTTTAGCTCTTGTTCATCTAACGCGCGAATATCAGCAAACGGTATTTTTTCTCGAATTTCTTTTTCAGTAACTTGTTTGTTGCCGGTAATAACAATATCTTGTATGAGCGGTTTTTCTTCAAAAACAATAGTAAGAATAATGGTATTTGTACCGCTGTCTTTTACATATACAGAGATATTACGAAATCGTTTTAAATCAAAGTATAATGTTTTGATAAGTTTACCTGTTTTTGATTGGTCGAATCGTTCACCAATGCGGTAGGGTATGCGATCGAGGATAGCATCGTCGGGAACATGTGTGTTGCCAACGAGATTAATTGCAGAGATGTACCATCCATTGAAACTGTTTTTTTCATTATCTACTGCGTCTTCATAGGGAAGTTCGGCATTGCCGGAATAGATACTATTGGCATAGGAAAATCCAAAAAATATCAGTACTGTTAATAAACTATTTTTTTTAAAAGTGGTATGCAAAAAATACATTGCAGGTGCTCCTGAACTCTTATATCGTACGGTGATGGTAAAGATCGTATCTAATCGAACCAGCTTACTAGAAGATTCCTTTTTTGTAATCGACTTACGAAGGTAAGTTTTTTGTGTATCATAAGATAATGATAAAATACCTTATTGCATAGTGCTCAACTGTTTAATTATTTAAATTAAGAGATTGTTATGATTAAAATCACCAATACTTTAACGGGAAACAAAGAGGAATTCAAGCCGTATAATCAAAACAGTGTCTTGATGTATGTGTGTGGCATTACTCCATATGATGATGCGCATATTGGTCATGGACGCGTATATATTTCTTTTGATGTGATATCTCGATTGTTCCGTCTATTTGGGTATGACGTACAGTATTGTCGCAACTTTACTGATATTGATGATAAGTTGCTCAACAAAGCAGAAGCTGAATTTGGGGATCGTTTGCGGTATCAAGAAATTTCAGAGCGGTATATTGCTCGCTATCATCAAGACGTTGCTGCACTAGGCTGTTTGCCACCAACATATGAGCCGCGTGTTACCCGCTGCATTCCTGAAATTATTAGGTTTATTCAAGGTTTGATCGATGCAGGAAAAGCATATGAATCAGAAGGTGATGTGTATTTTAGTATCGCAACATTTCCAGCATATGGTGCATTATCAAAACGGCATGTAGAAGATTTGCAGGTGGGTGCGCGTGTGCAGGTAAGCGATAAAAAACGTGATCCATTGGATTTTGCGTTGTGGAAAAGTGAGCCAGAAGGAACGTTTTGGAAGAGTCCCTGGGGATATGGTCGTCCAGGATGGCATATTGAATGTTCAGCGATGGCAAAACAGTTTTTAGGTGAGCATATTGATATTCATGGTGGTGGTCTTGATTTAATATTTCCGCATCATGAAAATGAGATCGCGCAATCAGAAGCATTATATGGCGCGCCGTTTGCTCGTTACTGGGTGCATAATGGCATGGTGCGGATTGATCAAGAAAAAATGTCTAAATCATTAGGTAATTTTTTTACACTTCGTGATTTGTTTAAGCAGTTTGATCCTATGGTCTTGCGGTATTACATTATAGCTCATCATTATCGAGCACCGCTTGATTTTGCATTTGATGATATAAAAGCGATTGAAAAAAGTTATAAACGGTTGGTTCGTATTTTTAATGACGTTATTGCTGATCCGGAGCTTGATCTTACTGCGGTAGCAAAATCCGATGTTGCACAGCGCATGATTGATTTTTTAGCAGATGATATTAATACTCCAGGAGCATTCGGCGTGTTATTTGATGCGCTTGGTGATATACAAAAAAATGAATCTGAGCTGCGCTTAATTAAAGGGATATTGCAACATATTTTTGGATTGTCATTGCAGCCGATTGCAGAACAGGAAGTCGTTATGACAACAGAAATTGAGCAAAAACTGGCTGAGCGAGAAGAGGCCCGTCTTGCAAAAGATTGGGCGCGTGCGGATGCTATTCGTCAACAGTTAGTTGATATGGGTGTGCCGGTTAACGATAAAAGAAGTTAAGGGCTTACCCGAAAAATATTCACCAACTAATTTTCGGACAAGTTTTAATATAATAAAATCGGACGTACAAGATGTTGCTTGCACGTCCGATTTTATTAAGTTTTTATTACCCAAGAAGTTCATCGATTTTTGTTTGCAGCTCTTCTTTGCTCATTTGTCCTGTTTCTTTGCCCATTACTTGCCCATTTTTCATAAAAATAAATGTTGGCACCGATGAAACGCTAAATTTGATAGCAAGTTCGCGTGCTTCATCAACATTGATTTTGGCAAATTTATATTTACCGTTATATTCTTCTTCCAATTCTTCGAGTATTGGAGTCATAAATTGACACGGTCCACACCAGGTTGCATATATATCAATAACGATCGGCGTAGATGATTTGATAATCTCTGTTTCAAAATTATCTTGAGTGATATTTATAGGCATTGTAAAACCTTTTTACGAGTTAAAAATTTTTTCTAATAATGATTCAATATATCAAAACTCTTATCATCTGCTAAGCAGTTACTTTTTGTGTAGTGCGGGGTATATGTACAGATTTTTGTTTTTTGGGTTGGTCGCGTGGTATGGTGCTGATGATCGTGAGCTCTTTTAATGTTGTTGGTTCAGCTTTACGTTCAAATACCACATCTCCTTCAACAACGTTACAAGTAATGGTGCGGGCATTGTTAAGAAGATATCGTTTTGGGGCGGATTCATTTTTAAGGGTGATTTCTACTAATATATATTGCTTCATTTTATTTTTGCCTGCTTGATAATGCCATATATCATTAGCATCGGCTACTTTTATTGTTTTAATATCTTGTACAAAATCAAGTTCGTCATGCTCTGTTTCGGGATCTACTTTTAAGATATGATCGGAGAGAGTATCAATATTTGTTGGTGCGGGGTAAAAGAAGATTTTTTCGATTAATCCACCGATGGCGATATTTTCCACCTGAGTTTTATTCGGATGGGCCGTTGTGGTTATTGTTCCCTTTACGTTAATTTTGTGTTCTTTTTTGCCGGAGGTGCTGGTCTCAGCGCCAAACCCAGATAATAACACAATAGTAATGGTTGCTAGTGCGATTGCAATAGGTTTATTCATTATACATCCTTTTTTTGATGATATTATATTCATTTCAGAATGGGATATTCTATCTATAATTACGTACATTGTGTAGGTTTGGTTTAAAAGATTGAAGAACTCATTAATGGAACTATACTGTAAATAGAGGTGATTAAAAAACATTTTTCATTAAGTAGGAGATTATTATTATGTTTGGAACCGATTATGCAGTCCGTGGACGAATAGCTGCTTTTATGGCTCAGGTCTATGGTTGGATGGCTTTTGCATTGTGCATAACAGCGGCGGTATCTTATGGTATTGCTTCTAACCTTTCTTTATTTTCCTATATTTTTTCTAACCGCAGCATACCGATTTTACTCTTTGTTGTTCAGATTGGATTAGTGATAGCACTCAGTAGTTTGGTGCGATACATGAATTATGCCACCGCAGTATTATTGTTCGTTTTGTATGCAGCGACGCTCGGTGTGACCATGTCGACAATTTTTTTTGCCTATTCGTTAAGTGCCATTTATATGGCATTTTTTATAACCGGAGGCACCTTTGGCGCTATGGCTTTATATGGATATACAACTAAAACTGATCTTTCTTCAATGGGTAGCTTTGCGATCATGGCGTTATTTGGCCTTATTTTGAGCCAATTCGTTAATATGTATTTTCAAAGCGCATTTGCAGATCAATTAATATCAGGTATTGGTGTGCTTTTATTTACTGCGTTGACTGCATATGATGTACAAAATATTAAACAGTTTGCCTTGATTCAGACTGGTGATGAGCAGGAAAAAAATAAAGGGGCATTGCTCGGTGCATTGGTATTGTATCTTGATTTTATTAATTTGTTTTTATTTATATTGAGATTCATGAATAAAAAAGATTAATATAATCGCACGTTAGTTTTGTTTAATCACGCCATAGCATGATTAATGCGACGGCGGAAAAAAGAGGGATGAGTGATGAAGAGCAGATATATCTCTATTTTATTTTTGTTGGCAGTAACTTTTGTACCGGTTGGTGATGTATGTGCTCGATCGGTACAAAAGAACATGCAAGAATCGCGTCATAAAAAAAATCGATTTTCTGATCACTTTGTAGATTCTGTCGCAACGCACCTTGATTTTGAAGGTAAGGTGCTTGAAACAGAAAGAAGAATGAAAAATGCTGCTGTACACGAAGCGCAGGTTCAGCATGCAGTGCTCGGTGGACCAGAGGATGTTGCAGATACATTTACGGAGCAGGAAGAAACTCCAGCGCAGATGTTTGATGAGTCGTCAAAACAGCAGGCGGTCGTTTCATTATTAAAAGAAGGTATTGCATATTTAGAAACGCATGAGCCATATGATACGTTTAGTAAATTTACCCATGACAAGCAGTTTATCCGTGGCGAATTATATATTTTTGTGTTCGACTCAAAAGGTGTTTGCCTGGCGCATGGAGAGCAAGAAGAGCTTGTGTGGAGTGATTTATATAATTTGCGAGGTGATTTTGGTACTTATTTTGTGCGTAATATTTTACGTAAAGCACAAGAGGGTGGTGGTTGGGTGACCTATCGTTGGCGCAATGCAACCAAGCAATCATATGTTAAAGAAGTTCGCGTTGGTAATAAAACATATGTGCTTGGAGTCGGATATTATCCACATTCTAAGGCTGATGCGGTGGTGAGCTTGGTAAAAGGAGCAGTCACTTTATTTAATGAAAACGTAAAGGCCGATCGTTCGAATGAAGAAGCGCTCAGTGCTCTCAGTTATCCAATGGGACGATTTGTGTTTGGTGATTTATATTTATATGCGGTTGACTTTGATGGAGTACAGGTTGCACACGGATTTTTACCGGAGCTGATCGGTAGCAAAGATGCGTTGCAGTATCAAGATTCAGAAGGTAAATTTGTTAATAAAGAGATCATAGCAAAATTAAAAGAAGCTGGTCATGGCGGTATTTGGATTGAATACCGATCACGTAATGCACTTAAAAAAGCGTATGCTGAAGAAGTTACCGATAAACGGGGCAAACATTATTTTATTGCATGTGGGTATTATCCTGAAGCGAATCGTAGTCAGGTTGAAGAGTTGGTGCGGCGTGGTTATCAGTACATGAAAAAAAACGGTAGGACAGAGGCAGTTAAGGAGTTCAGCAATAGGCTTAATAATGAGTTTCGTTACGGTGATATTTCATTGTTTGTGTATGACTTAAAAGGCGGCGTAGTGGCGCACGGTGAAAATCAATCTTATATTGGGCAAAACCATTATAATCAAACTGATGATAGTGGTTTTTATTATGTACGAGAGTTGATTAAAAAAGCAGAAAGTGGTGGCGGGTTTGTAGATTATAAAATGAAAAATTCATTTAGATCTACGTATGTTGAATTAGTTGATTTGGGTATTGAGAAATTTGTGATTGGTGCAGGTTTATATCCAATCTCTAAAGAAGACACTGCGCAGTTGCTTGCAAAAAGTGGTGCTGGGTATTTACGCACGAATGTATTAGATGTAGCGATGCGAGAATTTGTGAAAAAAGATGGCAAATTTGTACGTGGGGATCTTGTACTATTTGTTTTTGATGGAACGGGTGTCTGTTATGCATATGGAGATGAGTATGATCTTATTTGGCGCAACTTGCTTCATTTAAAAGATGATAATGGCAAATCATATGTTACGATGATGATCAATACCGCAAAATCGGGTGCTGGACGGGTGGCATATACTATTAATGGTGTGCAACGTAACGCATATATTGAGCCAGTGGAAAAAGATGGCAAATTATATATAGTTGGGTCAGCATATTATAATTAAAAATGGCCTGTATTTTTATATAGATCAAAAAACCGGATGTACCTTATTGCATCCGGTTTTTTTTATGTTGTAAGGGGGCTGTATTTTAGGGTATTATAGGTGCGCGTAGATACAATAATTATATATAAGGATTTTTATGAAAAAACTAAAACAAATAGCAGGGCTCATTATTCTTACTTTGGCAATGCCATTAGATGTTTGTGCGGCTGCGCGCGCAGAAGATATGCAACAAGGTGATGCGGTGCATTCGCTGGAAGAACTTATTGGGTGGTTTGAGCGATACGATTTACAACAACATCATGGCATGAAAAAAAAACGTCAAAAGTTAGCGAAAAAAATGGTAAAGATAGTGACAACGTTTGGTAGTGAATATGCTAAGTTTGTTGCGTTAGGCGATAAATTTTATACAAAAATGGAGCAATTACTTGGTCTATCAAAGCCTCAAAAGAGATTAAGTCGAAAAGAAAAAGAAGAAGAGTTAAAAGTGGTTTCTGCTTTGTATGAGCAGGATGTCACGATGTCGAACTGTTTAATGGGTATGGTCGCAAGGGTGGAAAACAAAACAGAACAATTAAATCAAGGGCTTTTAGCAGTGGGAATGCAACATAACGATCGTGAAAATCCTAATAATGCAAGAAATCAACAATTAATAAAGCATTTAGCGGAATTTCAATCCAATACTGTTCTGATCAAGAGTGGACTTCAAAAAATAGCAGACGCTCGTCAGGAGTTAGTTTCTGTATTGCGCTCAACAGCATTAGAAAGACGGGCTCAGAAATCGTTGCGCTGAGGCTCTCATACTCGGGTTTCTGTTTTAACCATTTTTTACAGTTTGGATTGAAATTCCTAGATTTAACGCTATCCTTTAGGCCTTTATAGTAACTTTAAACATCCAATTTCCGGAGGAATTATATGAATAGATTGCAACAGACAGGACGGTTAAGTGCCTGGTTGCTTTTTTTTGTACCGCTAATGGCGTGTGCGGCCAATGAAGCAGGGGCAGCTTTAATGCAAGAGGAATGCAAGGTGGAAATGGATGGCGCATATTTCTCACAAAAAATGGGAGAGTTAGGAGGTCTTTCAAGAGATCTGCGATTGTCGTTACATCAGTGGTCCGCCAGCGCTGCTGAGATAAAACAAGAGGAAGGCAATGTGCTGCCTGGCATATCTAGAGTAATAAGTCCAGTCAAGACCGTGATTAGTTACGTGGACAGTGTTTCTGATCGACAAGAAGCGCTAAGAATATTCTTACAACAATTGCGCAGAGATATACAAGATTCTCCTGCTAGTTCTCACGTGTTTGGGCTACAATTGGAAAAGGAAATTCACGATCTGCAAACATGGGTGGGGTATGGTGAGGAGACGATAGAAAAATTAGATACGGTGCTCTCACCGCTACAGAAAGCTGGTTGCTCTGATTATGGTGTCGGTGAGCTTCGGCCGAAAATAGTTGCATATTATCATGCTGTGCGATCTCATATTCTTGATTTCCAGAAGCAACATGCGCACATGTGTATCTCCACACCTAACGAGCAAGCAGAACAATCGGAATTTGATATCACCAAATTAGGGGAAAGCCTAACGGATCATGCTCGCAATGCCGGTAAGTGCATTGGAGATTTTGAAGAATTACGGTGGCTTACAATGCATTTGAATACAGCGCGGAATTATGAACCATCTAAGGCACAGAGTGCACAGCAGAGCTGGCAGGCAAAATTGAAGACGTGTTGGACTAGTTTAAAATCTGCCGAAAGTGCATTAGGGAAAGTGCATAAACTGCTGTTAAGATCGCAGGAGAAAAGATCTAATCATTTAAAAGAGATGTGTCTGACAAGCCTACAGAACTATCAAGAGCTGCGTGTATATGCGCGACGGTGCGATCAAAGTGCAAGGACACTAGAAAGGAAGCAAAAGTTGCTTGGCGAATTAAAAAAAAGAGCTCAGAAATAGCGGTTATATTTGGAGAAATCATATGAATATATTTAAACAAATTGTGTTATTAAATATTCTTTTTATTACTGCGGTGCCGGGATTTGTGATTGCTGCTGATGACAGTGCGTTTGAATCACTTGCACCGGACGCTTTGTCTGATGAGCAGGCGGCGTCGGAATTTATAGACTATCTTAATAAGCAATTGTTACCAGCGATAACGTTGGGGTACAGATTAAATAACGCTCTGGCAGAGTCTAGACGCAATCTAAATGAGACAGATCAAGAGATATCAAGATTGCTTTCAGCTGGTCAAGCGGTAACTGCTGAGCTTGAGCAAGGCCGGAGATTACAAGAAATTGTAATCGAATCGTGTTTTGATAGTTATTCATCTCAAGCTCCTGCGTTGAGCGAGATATTAGGGCAGTATCAAACAGCGATGGGTCTTATGCAGAAACTGCCAGGGATCAGTAAGGCATTGCGCGTCTCAGAAAAAAAACTTAATGTCATAAGCCTGCAAGCTGGTCAAATGGGGAAATGCCTTGCCGGATTTGAGGCTGTGCGTCAACAAGGGGTTGCATTTTTAGTACGACGTCCAGAAGCTAATCGGCCACAACAGCTACCAGCGCCAATGCAACTAGAGAACAATAAATGAATGTGTATACATAATACAATCAATTATTTGGAGAAATTATATGAATATATTTAAACAAATTTTTTTATTAAGCGCTCTTTTTGTTTTTGCAGCATCAATATCCATATGCGCAGCTAATGAGCATGATGTTCAAGTGCATGAGGCGGCGGCGCAAGCGGATGTGGATTGGAGTGATTTACGAGTTATATTGTCTGCACTACTTGAGGGCTTTCAGCATGATTTAGCGCAGAATGATATAGCTTCGAATGAATTATTAGGCGCTTTGAATGCGGTACAGGAAATGGATGAGGAGGAAGTAGAAATAGTATCGGAGGATCAGGCAATTTGGATAGAGGGCGTTCGAGGACGGCAAGAGTTAATTGCAGAGTTTCGGCAACGCTTGCAACGTAGCGAACCTGCACTAGGACAGCTAAGGGCAAGTATGAATCGGACGAAGAGTTTGGCGACTCTTTTGTCTAGCAGGACTCCGCAAGAGCTTACAAATTTGAATTTAACTGCGGAAAAGGTTGCTCGTTTGCGTGCGATGATTGATGTGGCTGACGGACAACTTAGTACAGTAGTTGAGCGTTGTATGCGCGCACAAGAGACACTCTTACGACAATCTGGGCTGCTTGGGCAGCAACGGTTACAGGTGCAGGCAAAGAGGTAGAAGCGCGAATACGTGTTGATCTAAAAAGAAATAGAGTAAACGAGGGGCTGGGTACAAAGCGTATCCAACCCCTCTATGCTTAAGGGGCGTCCTTATCCATATTGAATATGGCCGCAGAATTATTGCCTGTTTATAAAATGGTCTATAAATTATTGATTTTTTCTATATGAATTTGATACGTTGTGATAGATAGGAATTTTCAGAGGTGTATAGAGCTATATAATGGAGGAGCGAAGCAATGCCAATAATTCGATGGAATCCTTTCTTTGATGGGGGGTTATTAGATGTAGAGGCTCACTATGAGTCTACGGCAAATGAATTATTAGCAGATTCGTTGCCAGTTGATATGTATGAAAAGAATGGAATGATAGTTATAGAAGCACAATTGCCAGGCGTAGCTCCAGAACAGGTAACGATTGAAATAACGGAAAATATGGTAAGAATCTCTGGATTTCGGCAAGAGACAGATGAAGGTAGAAGTGCGGATTATATAAAAGAGATTAAACGGGGTAAGTTTCATCGGACCCTTGTGTTATCATCTAAGATAGCTGTGGCGCAAGCAGTTGCGACTATGCAAGAAGGATTATTGCAGGTTTCGTTACCGTTACAAAAAATAGAATCAGTAAATTTAGTGACTTTAAAAATTGGTAGTTAGTAAGATATACAATTGATAGTAGATGTATTAAAGAGTAGTTGAGGAGGATGTGAATGCAAATAAATAAGAAGGGACTATATACTTTGTTAGTAATGGGTATAGTCGGTGGTTTAACGACAGTTGAGTTACTGGCGATATCAAGAAAATCTCGTGTAAAGGATACACAAGATCAGCAACGGAGTAGTGATATGTTTGATGAGGAGGATGTTATGTCAAGATGGAATGATGATATGTGGAATTTTGATTTTCCTACATTGCGTACATCAACGACTGATTTAGCAACTGATATGTATGAAAAAGATGGTAACGTTATTATCAAGATGCATATTCCAGGAGTTAAGTTGGAAGATGTTAAAATTTCAGTACAGGATGACACCGTACGGATCCACGGAACGCGTAAAGAAGAAATAGAAGAAAAAAGCGCTGATTTTTATCGTAAAGAGATCAAGCAAGGAAGTTTCGAACGACGATTACCATTGCCAGCAAAAGCAGTTCCCGGTAAAGCAAAAGCAACAATGAAAGATGGTGTGTTGCAGGTGGTAATACCGGTTGAATCAGAAGAAGCAACTAATGCCGTACAGGTACCAATTGAAAAAGGTGAGTAGTAAGTAATTGACTCAAGATAATAAAAAGAGAGGGATGATGATCGCCTCTCTTTTTTTGTTGCCTCTATTTGGTTTTTATTAGAATGAAAACCCTTCCAGTCCTCCTACTGCCCAATTAAATATTGATGATATTCCGTTAACAATTTGTTCACCATATGTTTTTGGAGTAGCAATAATGTTGCTCACAAATTCTGCTGGTTTTGATTGAACAACTTTTTTCGCAATAGAGCCTGTTGCATCACCAACTGCATTAGCAATTCTTTTAGTTGCTCGGTATCCATATTCACGTGCAACAGTAAGTTCAGTTAACGCTACTATTTGTGCGAGCGTCATTCCGCCAAGAGCCTGGCTTTCCAGTGATAGTTGGCCAAATTCAAATGTTTGTGCTGTGGCCACCGCACCAAGAGAAATAAGTGCAATCGCGATAGGAGTTTTCAATTTTTTTAGGAGTGCCATTGTTTTTGCAGTAATACCTATTTTTTGGTTGGGTGCTGCAGGTTGTTGCATTGGAGTAGATGGACTTACAAGATTTTGTACATACGCAAACATATCATTGAGTACTGGTGTTGCTACTCCATAAAGCCCGGCAAATGCGAGCGCTTTTCCTTGATCAGATAATTTTCCTGAAAACATTGATGTTGCAATACCTGCCACGGCTCCGCCAGCAAGAAGAGGTTTTATGTATACGTTATATTTTTTATCAAAGCTGGTTAATCGAGTTGCAACTACTTCTCCAGCGCCGCCTATGGCACCGATTGCAGCGGGAGCGGCAATCATTGCCAATTTTTGTGGTAACGCAGTAATAAATTGTTGTGCCATATTCTTAGGAAGAATAGGTTGTCCTGATAAAGCAAAGGCGACCGCAACACCTTCAGTTACCATCAGGAGAATGTAAGGGTTTTTCATGTAGCTTGCTAATATGGAAACTGCATTAGGAATGACATGGCCAGCAACGACTTTACTAAGAAGGTCTTCAGAAAGAGAAAGAGTTAGTTCTCTTGAGTCCATAGCAGCGACTGCGAGAGCTTGTTGGGTTGTGGGTTTTTGTGGTATCAAAGGTGTGATGTTATAAGTACCTTGGGGAAGTTCAATTATCGGCTTGAAAGGCACTAATTCCCCTGCAGTATGTGTAATGCTGCATGTGCTGATGGTCAGCACGGTGAGTAACGCATAGTTACTTTTTCTTAATACATTCATGGTTTTCCTTTTTTATAAGAAACGTGTTTTGATTCTGTTTAATGTATTGTTTGATTGCACAGACCCTCCCTGAAATTTTCATATGCCTCTTTTGTATTTAGGTAGTATTTGATGTACACCAGGCATATTAACAATTCAGATAGGAACCTTGCAATGGTTTTTAAAACACGAAGTCTCTGTAGTTGGAAAAATGAGTTTTATTAAGATAACCTGAGTTTGATATAAGCAATCAATTTTTCGTATGTTTTAAGAACCGGATATGACATTGGCAAAGGACATTGCCTTCCGTCATCACGAACGGAGCTTAGTTTCTAAGCGTAGTGTGGTGATCCAGCCTTACAAGGTTACACTTCGAAAAAGATTCAAATTATTTTTATGGACATTTCTTTGTGAGGCTGGATTGCTTGTATGTTAAAAAAGATAGCAATTTAGACCAAGCTGTTATTAAATTGTTACGTGTTATATTTTATGTGAATTGTTCAGTAAAAAAGCTGATAGATCTCGTGGATTGCTTGAGCTGTAAAAGCCGTTGCGAAGTTTGAGA
>DASZBJ010000042.1 GCA_035944115.1 Candidatus Babeliales bacterium | reverse complement strand
TCTTACTTATTAATGGTGATTCAACAGGAATTTCAGATATTATATATAAAATCTCTCTTACTGCTCCCTACGATAGCAATGGTCAATTAGGTACTGTCTACAATACTGTAACAGCAGATCCACAATTTCTTGATGCAAATCAACAGAAATTGGTAACATTCTCGTATCCTTTACCACAAGCATTTAGTGGCAAGAATCTCAATCTCCATATTCAAGCTTTCTTAAAAAGTGGAACACCACTTGGTTGGGCAGATACAAATCTCTCTGTTTCTGGAGGATTGCCAATTCTTACGGTTAGCAATGGTTTTCTAACTGTTGATGGTCAGCAATATCCTGTAGATGTAGGTCCTACTCTCTATGAGACATCAACATCTACCACGGTTTCAATAAAGCTTTCAAATACAAATAATACCGCGATTACAGTTACTCCGAATATCAAAGTCTATAATCGAACAATCGATAATTCACCGCTTAAAACCTATGCAGGTGATGCTGTTACGGTAAAAGCAAATAGTTCAGTTACAGTAACCTATCCGCTCGATCGATTTTCAAATAAAGCAGGTGTCTATGCAGGTGATATTTCATTTGTTGATGCCAATAATAGTGTTCGAGCACTCGATTTTCAGTACCGATATATCGTTGCTGGAAATATCATCACTATTTCTTCGATTACATCGACAGCTTCTCTTATAAAAAGTGGAGATATCATTCCTATTACCATCAATTATTCAGGATCACCATATGATATTGCTACTGGAAATATTTCAGGAAATGGAAGTGCTCAACTTGATGTGAAGATCTTTAATGAAAAAGACGAGCTTGTCGGAACATATAGTGATACAACAGATTTTAATATTGGGTCTTCAAAAAATATTTCTATAAAAGCACAAGCTGCTGCGCAAGCAATTCGTGTTGAAGTGACGGCGACTCAAAATGGAACTGTTGTTGCGACATACTCAACAAAACTTTCAGCAAATTATGATCAGGCTAAAAATAATATTGTTACAAATGGAGATAATAATCATATGACGGCAATTATGTACGGAATTCTAGGAGTCATTATTGTTATCATTCTTATTGCTCTTATCATAAAATTTGCTTCAATGCGAAGAGCTAAAGTATTAGTGGCATTACTTATTATTGGAGTAACATCTTTCTTTACTATTTTTCCAACAGCTCAGGCATATACAGAAACTGGTAGAAAGAGTATCAACGGTGTTTGGGATTATACGGGATATGATTTTGTTGGTAATGGTTCAGGTACAGGACATTATCCTCCAAATGATGGACGTTCACCAAATCCTTCATACTCATCGGGTAATTTGCCACAAGGTTATACTGGCCAAGATGGAGCTCATTGGCATGTAAGTGGCTGTACTGATTCTGTTCATTGCGCAGATTATTCACCACAAGTTACCATTAATAGCCCAGGTACTACTGATGTATATGCTCCTGGTCAAGCATTCAATTTTACCGGAGCTGCATATGCAAGTGCATGTATTAACAATCAACAAGATATTGCTGTAACAGCAACACTTACTGATTCAAATGGAAATGTAATTCAGACAGCAAATTTCACTTATTATGATGTGAATAATGCAGGAGGTACAGGTCATTATCAGGTAGAAGGAGGAACTCAATTTTCACTTCCGCATGGAGGAGTCTTTACAGCTCCTTCAACTCCAGGAACATACACATTATCATTCAGAATTGATAGCTACCAAAATGTACCAGGAAGAACTCTTAATACTTCAAAATATGCAAATACTAAAGATCCTTTAACTGGTAATAAATATGGATCTGAGAACAAGACTCTCGATCCTGCAACGCTTGGAGGATATGTAACAGGAACCGTCAAAGTTGTAGTTGTTGCAAATACTCCTCCTACAGTTTCAATTAGTGCAAATCCTTCAACTGTTAATTCTGGTGATTCATCGATTCTTACATGGCATCCAAACAATGCAGATTCATGTACGGCAAGTGATGGCTGGTCTGGTCCTGTTTCAACCGTAGATCCTACTTCACAGTCTGTAGGACCACTTACTGTAGCAACAAGATATACTATTACTTGTAAAAACACAGCTGGTTCTGCAAGTAATTCTGTTGTAGTTAATGTCAACCCGTGCCCGGTTCCACCACAAAATCCAGTTAATCCGACTACTTCCGATACCGATTCCGTAACACCAACTGTCTCTGATACCAATAATCCAAACCCATCTGATCCAGGATATGTAAATCCAAGTGGATATCAAAGTATGAATACTAATACTCATGCTTCACAAGCGGCAGCAGTACTCCTTGCCGATAATCCATGTGGACCGACATCAGTTACGCCATCAGTTTCAATATATGCAAATCCAAATCCGATTGCTTATAATACTGCTTCAACCCTTACCTGGTACTCAAATAACGCAGATTCATGTACGGCAATAGCAGGTCCTGGTTTCTCTACAGGAGGACTTACGACAAATTCAACAGGAGTTTCTACAGGAAATCTAACATCAGCACAGACATTTACGATCGATTGCCATAATAATGC
>DASZBJ010000041.1 GCA_035944115.1 Candidatus Babeliales bacterium | reverse complement strand
CTGCACCTCCGTAGAGAATAGGGATTTCAATTGGAGTCTTTGTTCTAAACATTTCCATAATAGTTTTTTTTATGAAAATCGTCATGCCATGAATATCATGAGCATCCATTGCCATAGAAGAACCAATGGCCCATATTGGTTCATAGGCAATAATAACTTTTGAAATATTTTGTCGTGAAACTCCCTGTAAATCTTCTTCCAGTTGCTGTTTTAAAAAACCGTAATAATTTCCTTCTTCATCACGATCTTTTTCTCCAATACAAATAATAGGAGTAATCTTTTGAGAGAGTGCTGCAAGAATTTTTTTATTAATAATGCTATCTGTTTCTCCGATCTTTCGACGTTCTGAAAGACCAATGATGGCATATCGAGCACCTGCATCAACTATCATGCCGAGTGAAACTTCACCGGTAAAAGATCCTTTTTCTTCATAAAAAAAATTTTGGGCGCCGAGAAGAACTGTCTTTTTGTTTTTATTTTGAGCAAAGAGTCCTAAGTGAATATATGATGGACAAATAATAGTAGTTACTTTTTTTTGTTGTAGAGCACCTTTTGCAATCTTTAAAAAAAGATTTTGTGCCTCTTTTATAGTTTGAGGATTCATCTTCCAATTACCAACAATGATTGGGTTCTTTCTCATGAATGAATTCTATCACGCACTTCTCAAAGAATCACTATTGCACTTCTTTCCAGCTTGTGATGTTCCATCCTCCCGATGGTCCGCTTGAAAAATTCAAGTTTGCGAGTCCACTATTGTACGTAATGGTTGCTCCACCACTTACGTCAATTTCTTTTGCCGTAAGTGCTTCGGCACCTGTACCTCCCGACATATTTATAGTGCCGTTTTGTGCCACAAGAACAACAGCACCCGCACCTCCATTAAAGTTGATAGCATTATTTGAACCACATCCCGTACCGCTCGGACATGTACTTGTTGTTATAAGTAATGGGAAACTTGTTGATTGACCTGAACCTGAAAATGAACTTCCTCCAGAAACAGTGGCATAGCCATCTGAAATAAGAACACCACTATTTGCACCATATCCTGCATCAAGTTTGAGGGTGGCACCACTTCCAATAGTTACATTACCAAGAACATAGACTGTGCCAGTCATCGACATTGTCGATTCCACGTCAAGATCACCATTGACTCGAAGTGGCCCTACGGTGAGTTTTCCTCCACCAGTAATTGTGACTGAACCATCGACTTGAAGATCTGACATAACAGCAACCCCTCCTCCATTAATAGTGAGATTACCTGTGACATGCTGAAGTGACGTTGTGGTTGTACCTTGATAACCGATGGTTAAATTTCCTGTATATGTCCAACCACTACCAGTTGTTGTTGCTTCGTCTTTGAAATCTTGAATATTTGCATCTGAAAGCGGCATGGTTGTCGGAGCTGGATCGGGTCGAGTTGTATTACAAGCTTTATTATTATTTGATCCTGTCTGACAATAGAGACTGCCAGCAACACTTGCACCACTTACGGTATTTGCCCATGCATCCCCAACACCGCTCTGACCAATATTGACGGCTCCAACATATGTTCCACCCCCGATTGATGTCGTTACTCCAAGATATAAATTGAAATCGCTATCAAGGCCTGCTGGCTGTGTCGAAGTCCAAGTACTTGTATATTTTCCCAGTTTTCCAAGACCATTTGCATAGGTATTATTTGTTGCTCCTAAAAGATAATAATTTGTTGCACTATTTGAGCCATCATCGAGAACAAGCCAATATGTTTTTGCAGGATCAAGCGTCGGTGTGCTTGGAAAAACGACATCTACCCAACCAAATGATGACCCAGATACTTGAGATGCAAGAAGCGTACCATTTGTAGTAAGTTCATTTGTGGTGCCAGGAGAACCAGAGCTATCATCAACTATGCGCACAGTAATATCAGATGGAGCCCCAACTTTTTTAATATAAAACTGAACATCATGAAGTGGAGAAGAAGCTGTTGAAACTTTAAAACTCTGAGCGAAATCTTGCGCAGCAGTTGTTGAGCCAAATGAAAGACAGGTTGTTGCAGTACAGGTTGTAATTGGAATAGTACCGCTATTTGATTGATCACTTGTAACAGATGCACTTGGGGCTGCAATAGCCGAACCGGTAATTGTCACTCCATTATTGGCTACAATGTTACCATTTGCATAGACGTTTCCAACAACCTT
>DASZBJ010000040.1 GCA_035944115.1 Candidatus Babeliales bacterium | reverse complement strand
AGCGTAGCCCTACTACGCAACCTTCGGTTAGCTATGAAGGGCCATGATAGGAGCCATTCGAAGCTAAACTGCGTATCAAACTTCGTAAGGCGGAGTATGGCAATCCAGAATTCGTGCGCTCAATCTGAGCGCGACATAATAATTATCAAAGCTTGTTACTTCGAACTCACGCGAACTACAACTTCAGATGTTTCACCACATCCACTTGCGGGACACGATTTTCCGCTCCATTCACCATGTTTTTTACCGTCACCATATTTTCTTGCTGTTCATCATCACCGAGCAACAAACAATAGCCAGCTCCCATTTTATTTGCCTTACGCATCATACTTTTTAAAGAATCGCCTTCTAAAAACAGTTCAACCGCAAACCCTGCTGCCTGCAATAGATCTGCAAGTAATAAAGCAAGGGACTGCTGTTTTTCCGAAAGAGGCATCATCGCATGCAAAACAGGCAATGTTGGCAGTTGCAATTCATTACGGAATGACTCCAAAATAATCATGAGTCGTTCAACCCCTAGAGCCGCCCCCACAGAAGGATGTGATTCTTTCCCCCCAATAAGACCAACCAGCCCGTCATAGCGGCCTCCGGCACAAAACGCACTTTGCGCTCCCAGAGCATTACTAACAAACTCAAATACCGTCTTATTATAATAATCAAGACCACGAACCAAAGTAGGTTTACAAACAAATGAAACTGATAATAATGAAAGTTGATCCTGCATTTGCTGCCATTCACCAACACACTGCGAGCAAAGCGACTCAGTTATATATGGTGCATCAAGATATAGAGACTGACACGTCGGGTTTTTACAATCAAAGATTCGTAAAATATTCTTCTCTTTACGTACCAGACAGGTATCACACAACGCATCGCCTAAAGAATCTAAAAATTTCTTTAATCCTACTTCATATGACACTCGATCTGAAGCACATCCAAGAAAATTTATAAGCAACGCATATTCTTGAATCTGAAACTGTTCATGAAACAAACGATCTAACATTTTAATAAGATGCACATCTTGCGCCACCGACTTAGAACCGATAATTTCCATATCAACCTGATGGAATTCACGATACCGTCCTCTTTGTGGGCGCTCGTGCCGAAACATCGGACCATGAGTGAATACTTTCCACGGAGTTGTTGTCACACTATTTTCTATAAATGCTCGTGCTATTGACGCCGTGGCTTCTGGGCGTAAGCAGATTAAATTATCATCATGCTCGGTAGTAATGGTAAACATTTCCTTGCTGACCACATCAGTATGCTCACCCAATGAACGGGTAAATAAAGCAGTATGTTCTAAAATAGGAGTTGCTATTTCGGTAAAATAATAAACCAATAGATGATCCCGCACCTTATCAATGATAAAATTATAAAGTTCTAAATCTAGAAAATCTTGCGTACCCTTTACGCGGGAAACTTTAGACATTACAATACCCTTTTCTGTTCCGCCTTCCTATCCTCCTAAATACCTTAGCATAAAACTACGTCGGGCAAGCTGAAGTACTTTTGGACTCCGTAGGATAACTCGTTACACTACACAACACATAAAAGGTAATTATACCACAATTCGCCTCCCTTCAAAATATAAATTCAATTAAAAAAACAGTCATACTATAAAAAATAAATTAATTTTCTTGACAGCTCTTTTCTCAAAATGATAATTCTTAGGACAGTATTAATAACCCCCTAAAAAAGGAACGTGTATGAATCGTAATTTTCTTACACTTTTGCTAGTTGTTGCACTAGCAGCCCCCGTAACTGCACAGAGTGAGTCATGTGACAGCTCATGCGATGATGGGGCATGTAAAGTTGTCATAGCTATGCCTTGTGATCCTTGTGATACCGTCGTTACAAGTCGCACACATTTTACCGATCGACCTCTTTTTGGTCTATGTTCTCCTGAACGTGAATCTCTCTATCGTAACCGTGCAATAGCTCGGGAAGATGGCTGCCAAAGCGCTGTACAAGCAGTAATTTTTGGTGGTAGAACAACTGATCGCGGACGCATGGCAACATACTTCACTCCATTTGGTAAAAGTGAGCTGCGTGTGAAATCTGCTGGTGATCTAACCTTCGGCGAAAGAGATGCAGATGTACTTGTTGAATATTTCAACGTATTTGTGAATAATCAAGATGCATATAAGAGTATTATCCGATTCGCTCCTCGCCAATCAGTAGTAGGCGGTGGATTCACATTTGATCACCGATTTGCTGAATGTGAAGAAACAGGACGAGCATTCACTTTTAATCTTGCTTTTTCTGTACAGCGCGTAAAAAACACCATGGGATTCTCTGAAACTATCATTAATGATGGTGGTGGCGTTCTAACAGATCTTCCTGCAGGAGTAGTTGTTGCAGGAAACATGGAAGAAGCGTTCAAACAAGCTTCTTGGGAATGTGGCAAAATAGATTGTGCGTGTGAAAAAGCAAAAACTCGTCTAGCAAGCATCGAAGCTAATGTTGGGTACGAAGTACTTAACCATGATACATGCAAACTAGAAAGTTATTTCGGTATTTCACTCCCAACAGGTAACAAAGTAAGAAGCACTTTCTTATATGAGCCAATTATTGGTCAAGAAAAACATGTAGGACTTATGTTTGGTACCAAAGGATCCATGCACCTCTGGGACGATGAAGCAAGAGATGCATCTTTGACGTATCACTTCCATATCAGTGGTCAATACTTAGTAAGAAACAAACAACATCGTTTAATTGATATAGTAAACAAACCATGGTCTCGCTTCATGAGAATGTACAAAGATAGAGATCAAGCATTACTCGCTATCACTAATGACGATCCATTCTTATATACTCCAGGCGTGAATATATTATGTCGTTCAGTAAAAGTAAAACCAGGATTTACCCGTACATTCAATACAGCACTTACGTATGAACGATGCAATGTAGTTGCTGAAGCCGGTTATACATTCTTCGCACGACCTGATGAGTGCGTAGAACTTGAATGCCCATGGGAGCCAACTGCAGCTATAATATCTGTTGAAGGTTCTACTCCAGGAAACGTTGATAGAGTTCAACAAATCAATGACAACTTTGATGGCCTCAATAACAGCTTAGCACAGCAAATTGCTGGCGGCGGCGATCTTATTGATTACTACAATGACCATGTAATCACAGAATGTGATCTTGATCTTGTTTCAGCAGCACATCCATGCATGACTAGCCATACTGTATATGGAACTCTTGGATACAAATGGGATGACAGAGAATACCCGATTCTTGTAGCCACTGGCGGATCATATGAATTCGGTCCTCATAACAACACTGCAAACCGATGGACCATATGGGCAAAAGCAGGACTTTCTTGGTAAGAGAATAGAAGTAATTCAAACAGAATTATCAAACTATTGCTTTTAAATATACGACCCCTATATAATTAACATTAGAATCATATAATGTTAACCAATATAGGGGTTTTATAATGAAGAAAAACTTATTATTTCTCACCGTCGTGGGACTTTCTATTACCTTGTCTATACCATCTTTTGCAGCAGAAGGATCAGCAGAAGAAACAAAAGAAGGTCTTGATCTACCTTCTACAAGCTTAACTGAAGGCACTGGAACTGAAGGCACTGGGGGAGAAGAAGTAACCATTTTCACTGAAGGACCTGAAGGCGAAGAAGAAGAAACTATTTTCGCAGGCGAAGAGGAAATGAAATCAACAGCGGCTACATCAAAAAAAATGGTTAAAGGGAAAAAAACATATCCGAGAGTTGGTAATGCTAAAGGAATGCGCGAAATAAGAAAAGAAATGCAAAAAGCAGAAACAGCAGAAGAAATGATCGCATTACTAAAAGAAGCCTCAAAACGTCCAAGCAACCGTCAATGGGTTGCAAGTCAATTTGACAGACTTGCTAATAAAATACGAGAAGAACTGAATGCGCACACGATTCGCTCAGGTGAACTACAATACGAAGACGAGACACCTGCAATGGATATTGATGCTATAAAAGCAGAAGCGCTTAATGCGGTTGCTCCATATGGTACAAAATCAGATCTTTATAAAAAATTAAAATCTCGACTAGACGCTGTAGAGTTTGGCTATTTAAGATCACAAAGCCCTGCACAAGAACCCCAGGAAGTTGAAGAAGTTGTTGGCGAAGAAGGAGCTGGTGAAGAACTTGTTGGCCAAGAAGGCGGCGCACGCTTAACAGAATAAATAATAGTTACAATATCACCATAACAACGAAAACAATAAAAGAGGTTGGACGTATATCGTTGCAGCCTCTTTTACTCATCAATATCTACTAAAAGCAAAGCGAAAAAGGAGTGTCATAATGATGAAGAACAATACATCTCACATCATAGTATTAATAATATGTAGCGTTATATCACTACCTTGCCTTGCTATTTTTACGACTCCGCAAAAACAGATGTCTACTGCGCAAACATCGCAGCACATGGCTCAAGTAATCCAAAATGCAACAAACCGTACTGCAAATAGTAAATGGATAGAACTCAATATCGACAAACTCATGAATCAAATCGAAAAAGAGATCCGCAATGATCAATTTGCCACCGCAGATGAGATGCAGCAATTACATATGACAATTAACGCAACCACACGCGCGCTTGAACGAATGCCTAAAAAGAAGGGTAAAAAGCTTGCAGAAAAGTTAGACACAAGCTTTAAATCTTTACAACTCAAAATCCTTAAAGAACAATGGGCAGAACAAAGAAACATCACACCAATAACAGAAGAAATAGAAGCAGAAGAACCGATAAAAACGGTAACTCGAGAAGAATATGATAGGCTACTGGATAGTTATAGATCATGGCAAGCTGATGATGATGCAGAATTACCAGCAGGCATTACGAGCGAGCAATTTCAACAATTCAGAACAGAGATCAGAGAAATCAGAGAAACGCAAATGGGCGATACACGACAAATATCAAAAGAGACATACAATTTTCTCAAAATGCTCCCCAATGCAACCAGAATCCCCGTCTAACCTGGCCCATGCACAACCCTATTTCCTCCACGTACAATCAAATAAAAAATAATATTAAAAATTCAGACAGAATCAAAAACCATTGACTTTGCTTAATCAGGTGCTGTAGTATTCACAATAGAATAATACTATATGAATACCTAAAGGAGTGTATCAATGAAGAAAAATATCTTATACCAGGCATTATTTGCGCTGGGAATCGTTATATCAATGCCATGTGAAGCAGCATCTTTAAACAAGCAAATGTCTGCCGCAAAAACATCGCCAGCAATGGCGCAAGTCATCCAAAAAGCAGCAAAATCAAAAACAAATAGCCAATGGATAGAGCTCAATATTGATAGATTCATTAATCAAATCGACAAAGAAATTCGAAGCGGAAAAACCGACGAAAACACCCTTCTAACAATACTTAAAAACACCAAGCAAGCGCTTAACAATATGCCACAAGGAAAAGGTAAAAAACTTGCAAATAAATTAGATGACGCGTTTGGATCTTTAGGTCTGAAAATATATAAAGATGCTGCACGGACCCGTGGCGCTGCTGAAACTATAGAGATAGAAGCAGGATACTGGAATCGAATACATGAACTGTATCAAGCATGGTTAGAAGAAGAACAAGGGAAAGAACAATCAGAGTTTCTTCCAATTCCGGATGAAATATCAGCAGAAATCGCCACAATCAATCAACAAACTGGCGAAATGAGAACCCTTTCTAAATATCTTTGGGACGACCTAGAAACCTTCCGCGATGTACCATCGAGTGAAGAGCCTACAACACATACACTAACACGCGCAGAATGGGAGCAAGTGTATCCACTCTATTATGCTAACATGGCACAGAGTGGTGTTACAGGCGAACAAATGCAGGAAATAGCCAACATAAAAGTCGATACAGAAAGCTCTGATTGGGAAACAAGACAAATTTCAACGAGCTTGGCAGACTTCTTTGCGAGCCTGAGAACAAAATACCAGCCAGCAAGACAGCAGTTGGAAGAAGAAATAAAAGAAGCAAGAAGTACAACAGTTGAAAACGTACCAGCCGGATTAACCTATCTAGCAACGCCCATCGAGTGGAATAATTTATATCAGCGCTATGCCGCATGGCGAAATAGTGGCACGATGTCTGCAGGATATTTGCAACCTGATCTTGATAAGTTTCAGGCGGAAATGCAAAAAATTATACACGAACAGGCAAGCGGAACTAAAACACTATCAAACGATTTATATACTTTCCTTAGCTCGCTACAACGAGGCGACACTGTCCAGGTAACGCATACTCAATGGATCAGGCTAAAAATGCTCCTCACCAAATGGGTACAAGAAACATGGGTAAAAAGAGACCGCATGAGCATTGCAGATCTTGCAGGAAACTCACAATATCAACGCTTCAACAAAGAAATAGAAGCAATAGACAAAGAACAAGGCGGCCGCAAAAATCAAATGTTATCAAAAGAGTTATTTGACTATCTTGTTAGCTTACCTATACAAATCAGTCGACAAGAATTTAATATGCTTGATGCAAGATACAGCGCATGGAAGAATACAGCACAAGAACCAATAGCTCTAAGCTACAACATCACAAAAAGAGAAGTGGAAAAAGAACTAAACTCTATACGAACCACCTTACAAAACGAAGCTCTTACTACAATAGAAATCCCAATCAGATTACATATTTTCCTCAACGATCTACCTGAGCTCCCAATTGAAGCAACAGCAGTATAAACCAGAGAAATAAGAAATTAAGATTACATAAAAAATTAACCAAAGAACTATCAATAAAGAGAGGCTGGAAGCGGCCTCTCTTTTAAAAAAAGGATACTACTAATGAAAAAAAACAATATATTCCTCATGATACTGGGCATGCAGCTGCTGAAACCTCTATCTTGTTTTGCCGCTAATGCTGCCATCATGAAAAAGATAAACCAAGAAATGAAAAACAAGAATAGTACCGCTACAAAAATGGCATCGTTACTGGTAGAAGCTGCATCGACTGGCGAAGAGCAATGGATACGTACCAAGGTAGCAACGTTTATACTGACCCTTAGATCAGAAGCAGAACGAGGAGAAATATCAAATCAAGAGATACAAGAAATAGGGGAAACAGCTGCTAAAGGCATTGACCAGCTCAAAGATAAACCTAAGCAAGGAAAAGTAATAGCTGATGACCTACGCCATTTGGTACGTCAAATAAAAAGCAGACAAGCATCTGAACCAACTACAGAACCAACACCAATAGAAACTCCAACAGCGGTAACAGAAACAGATCGCAACAACTACATCAATGCCCTCATCAGACGACTCTATCTATCATCAAACTTAAAATATACCGAAAACATACCCGCTAATATGTCTGTACCAATGAGGAATGCATATACAGCGGCTATCAAAATAAGTTATGCTTTAAAAGCTGTTTTAGACGGCATTAACAATTCAGCAACTACACCTGCCGAATCCAATGATTACAAAACACAAATCATCGATATATTGCAAAACCTTGCAACAAATAATATTTCAAACATCAACGTTCAACTGAGTCAACTCTCTGCCCCTGCTGATGTAGTAATAAACGCTACAACATCACCATTTACTTACCAAGACTATTTAGATCAGCATCAAGAAGCGCTACAACAGTTAGTTCGTGATGAAACATTATTTAGTACAATAACTTTACCAGAAATAACCGAGACCATTGCATCGGTACAATAAAGAAATAAAAAGGGCTTGCTGTTTTGATATAGCAAGCCCTTTTTTACATCATTTTTAATACCCCAGCTAGGTTCTGTTGAGTTTTTAAAGATATGATTTTTTGAGGTATGATAGCACCGAAAGTTTTAGACTGAACATCTTCAAAAAATCGGCACTATCATGAAAAAAGAGTATATCAACGAAGTGGCTTGGAGCAAAATTTTAATTTTTTTAAAAAGCCTAAAAAATATTTACTTAGGTAAAGAAAATAAGTGCAAAGCCTTTTTAGAAGGGATTTATTGGATGGTACGAACAGGGGCACAGTGGAGAGAATTGCCAGAAAAATACGGATTATGGAATACCGTTTTTCATAGATTCAACGAATGGAGCAAAAAAAACATTTGGGACAAGTTGCATGTATTTTGCATTGAAAATCCGGATTTGGAATCAGTCATGATTGATGCCACAATAGTTAGGGCACATGCTTGCGCTTCTGGTTACAAAAAAGGAGAATCCACATCGCAAGGCTTAGGCCGTAGCAAAGGTGGATTCACAAGTAAAATTCATATGAAAGTTGATGCATTAGGTAATCCATTACAATTTATTAATACTCCCGGTCAAACACATGAAATGACACAAGTTAGTGCACTAACATCTGACGTAAAAAATTGTAATGTTTTAGGGGACAAAGGTTATGATTCAGATTCTTTTCGATCAGAGCTTCAACAAAAAGGATGCATCACTGTTATACCAGGAAAATCGAACAGAAAAATAGTTATTGAATATGACAAACATGCGTATAAAGAACGACATTTAATAGAATGTTGCTTCGGAAAAATGAAACATTTTAGACGGGTTTTTTCACGTTTTGATAAATCAAAGCGCAATTTCCTGTCTTTTCTTGCATTTGTGGGAGCATGTTTATGGTTACGATAAAAACTCAACAGAACCTA
>DASZBJ010000039.1 GCA_035944115.1 Candidatus Babeliales bacterium | reverse complement strand
ATTCGGGTGTTTGTGGCCCCATGCGGACTACGTCCGTAGGAGGGGCAAAATACTTTGTTGTTTTTGTGGATGATTATTCGAGGAAGGTGTGGGTTTACATGATGAAACACAAAGGAGTGTGGTGTGAGAGATTTAAGGAGTTCCAAACTAAAGTAGAAACGCAATCGAAGCACAAAATCAAGGCGTTTCGGTGCATGAGTGGAGGGGACTTCATTACTAAGGAATTTGAAACATTTTTGATGGAGAGTGGCATTGAGAGTACGCCCCGACACATCGGACCAGCGGGGTGTGCCATACAAAGCATTGTTGCAATGGCCAAGCGCATGCTCGTAGCCCGGAAGCTCGAGAAATCGTTTTGGGCGGAAGCGGTGGCAAATGCGGTTTACACATTAAACCGATGTCCTACGAAGGTCTTGATGAGCGTTACACCGGAAGAGATGTGGAGTGGGAGGCGGCCTTGCGTTGCACACATGCGTGTGTTCGGAAGCGTTGCATATGCGATGGATGCAAATGCAAAGAGGTTCAATGCCAAGGGAACCAAATGCATGTTTCTAGGATATTGCGAAGGTATGGAGGCATATAGATTAATGTGTTTGGAAACAAAGAAAATCATAAAAAGTAGAGATGTTGTGTTTATGGAAGATAGTGGGAGCATTAATAATGATTTGGAGATGCGTCCAAGTGGGAGAGATGGAGGCCGTACGATAGTAGTGATGGACGAATCTTCCAAATCACCTTTGTTGGATGGTGGCAAACAAACCGTGGATGACACGGGACGAGTGGGAGGTGATGAAGTTGTTATTGAGGAGTCATGTGAGACGTCGGCAAACAATGACATTGTTGATGGGAGTAGCGGTGGGATGCGGCGATATCCCACGAGGGAGAGGCGACCACTTGGAGAATGGTGGAAAAACCACATTTTGCCTCAAGATGGTGAAGAACGGGCTAACATGGCAATATGTGAAGATACGTTGAGTTGGCATGAAGCAATTAGGCTTGATATGAGGAAACTTATGAGCAATGTTAGAAGCTCATTGCATAGGATGGAGAAACTAGGAAAATCAAAAGTATTACAAGTCTTTGACTACTCGCAAAGTGGGAGTGTTGGAAGATGAGCATTAGGTTGCTCGTAGTCAAAGAAATGTAATAAGGTTGTAATAAGCCTACAAGGGCTGGTCCGTATTGGGAGAGGAGTTATCCCATATTGTTTGTAGCAACCAAGGTGACCATGAGGAATAAAGGGCAAGCAAGGGGTGGAGGAGACTATCTCACTCCAAGCATTGTTCATATGCCTTTGTGTATGTGTGGCTTGCTTGAGCAATCCTTTCTCTAGTCTTTCTATCTTCCAATAGGTTATGGGCCCACTATGCTAGGGTATAGTCTAGAGATTTGATTGCTTAGCGGTTGTTGGAGTGGATCTTGAGGAGTTGGCGCTTTGGAGCATTGGAGGTGTGCGGGGGCGCATTTGGTTGTTGTAAGTGTCTCTTTATGTTTTCATTTTGTTTGCATGTTTGTTTCATGCAAAGAGTGCTGACTTGTGAGCTTTGAGGGTTGAGAGGCTTGTTGGAGACATTTGGAGGTGTTTAGGCTTGATAAGGATCTGACTTGAGTGCAATGAGTGTGGAGAATTTGATTTGAGAGGTTTGGAGGTGTGTAGACTTCAAACGGATCTGACTTGAGTGTCATGAGTGTGGAGAGGTTGATTTGAGAGTTTTGGAGGTGTTGAGGCATCCAAAAGATCTGACTTGAGTGGTATGAGTGTGGAGAAGTTAATTTGAGAGGTTTGAAGGTGTTAAGGCATCCAAAGGATCTGACTTGAGTGATATGAGTGTGGAGAGGTTGATTTGAGAAGTTTTGAGGTGTGTAGGCTTCCAAAGGATCTGACTTGAGTGATTTGCAAGGTTTTGAGGTGTTTAAGGTTCCAAATGATCTGACTTGAGTGATTTGAGTGACGGAAAGTTGATTTGCAAGGTTTTGAGGTGTGTAGGCTTCCAAAGGATCTGACTTGATAGATTTGAGTGAAGGAAAGCTAAGTTTCAAGGTTTAGATGTATTTAATCTTCCAAAGGATCTGACTTGAGTGATTTGAGTGAAGGAAAGCTAAGTTTCAAGGTTTAGATGTATTTAAGCTTCCAAAGGATCTAACTTGAGTGATTTGAGTGAAGGAAAACTAATTTGCAAAGTTTGGAGGTGTTTAAGCTTCCAAAGGATCTGACTTGAGTGTTTTGAGTGAAGGAAAGTTTATTTGCAAGGTTTGGAAGTGTTTACGCCTTTAAACCATCTGACTTGAGTGATTTGAGCGAAACAAAGTTCATTTGCAAGCTTTGGAGGTGTTTAGGATCTGCCTTGAGGGTAATGAGTGTGGTAAGGCTTATTTGAGAGATTTCAAGGTGTTTAGAGTTGCAAAGGATCTAACTTGAGTGATTTGAGTGTTTGAGAGCATACTTAAGCATACCAACGCAATCTTAGAGCAAAGATGGCATACCTTGAGAGCGAAGCCGCTAGAGTCATAGATAAATTCCACGGAGAGAAATTTAGCCTTTGGAAGTTCAAGATGGAGATGGCTTTGGCTTCCGTGGACCTTTGGGACATTGTAGATGGATCCGAGAAGGCTCCACCTTCCGACGCGGATCCTAAAGTGTTGAAGGAGTACCAAAGGCGCGTGAAGAAGGCCATGTCCATCATCGTGCTCAATTTGGCGGACAACCAACTCGCACACGTCAAGAGTTGCAAAGGACCGGCGGAGGCGTGGAAGATCCTTTGTAACATCCATGAGACCAAGAGTTTGTCCAACATCCTATTTGTGCGTCGTAAGTTCTTCACGTGCAAAATGGACGAAGGCGACGACTTGTTGGACCACGTGAACAAGGTGAAAGCGCTTGCGGATCAACTCGCGTGTTTGGAGGTACCCGTGCGAGAGGAGGACATCGTCATGACTTTGCTCGAGAGTTTGCCGGCATCGTACGAATTTTTGATCACCGCTTTGGAGACGATGCCGACGAAGGAGTTGACGATGGAGTACGTGACGGCACGCTTGATGCACGAGATGTCCAAGCGCAAAGAGAAGGAGCCACAAGGCGACGACGCGGCAATGGTGGCGCGTCAAAGCAAAGCGGCATACCATCCTTTGCGGCAAGGAGTGAGGACGTGCTTCCATTGCGGCAAACCCGGCCACATAGCGCGGTTTTGCTACAAGGCGAAGAACAAGGAGAAGGAGAGTGCCAACAATGCGAAGGACGAGGACGAATTCGCCTTTGCAACCAAACTCGAAGCGCATTCGATGAACGTTTGCAAATGGATCATGGATTCGGGAGCCACAAAGCACATGACTTCGCATAGGACGGCATTCGACACCTACGAGGTGATTTGTCCACGCGATGTGCGTTTGAGCGACGGTAGCGTAGCCAAAGCCATCGGAATGGGGTCTATTGT
>DASZBJ010000038.1 GCA_035944115.1 Candidatus Babeliales bacterium | reverse complement strand
GCGCTTGACCCCAGTTACTCTGCGAAATTGTGCCTCTGATGATGATTTTAATTTTTCATATTTCATGTTCTCATAACCTTTTTTTATATAAACAGATCATGAGTATGCCATAAATTTTATGGTTTCAGAAGAGGTCTAATGAAAAAGGCCTTGTAAATACAAGGCCTTAATTTTGATTTTCTTGGTTGCGGGGGCTGGATTTGAACCAGCGACCTTTGGGTTATGAGCCCAACGAGCTACCAAGCTGCTCTACCCCGCGATATTCCGAAATTAATATCAAAATTGACTTATTGAAAAGATCGATCAATTTTGATTTCTATTATCTTTAGATTAAAGACATTTAATTCTTTGTCAAATAAAGTAGAAAAATAAGTTTATGCCCTATTGGAAAAACGCCCTAAAATAACTGCTTTCTGCTGGTTAGGCATAGAGAACTAGCTATTTTTCACCGTTTTTTCAACTTCAGCCTCTTTTTCAAACCACATTTTATAGATAATAATTGAACCAACAACTGATAAAGGCACTGCTAAAAATAATGCTATATCTCCTATTTGCGCCATGTTTCTTGTAGCAGCACATTGTCTATCCAATTTAATACTTAATTCATGCAAATCTTTATAGAATTGATTGTTTGCATGCTGCATTTCCTCTATAACCTTATTTGCAGCCGCTTTATCGTCAACTGGCGTATTTTCAGACCCCTGATCTTCCGCTGCCTGCACCCTACGCCCATATTTATTATATTTATAACTTTCTGGCTTTTCAAATTGATGATCTTTAATCGCTTCCAAAACATCTGCTTTGTACGATTCATGATAGTGTAAGATATCTTTCAGAATAAAATGTTTACCACCCACAACAATCGGAACAGCCAATAAACAAGCCCCGCCAACAAGAGTCCCAACACTGGTTTTTATTGCTCTTCCCACAGCAACCGTGCCATCTTTTACCCCAGTTGCGGCTGCAACGACACCATTTTTTACACTACCTCCTGCTGAACATGTAGTATCACGCGCGAAAGAAAGTACTTGGACAAGGCCTTTTCCCACTGATTCGCACACCTGATCGAATTCTACAGCAACCGCATACTGCATCTGTGCTGCCCCAACTGAAAACAACAAAGCATATACAACTTTTTTAGACGAACTATTCATTCGAAATTCCTCAAACCGTTAACGATAACTTTTTTATTATATTGATATTACTTTATAATTCTAAACGAATTTTACATTTTCACAATTCTAATACCACATACGCGGTCGCAACTGTTTTAGTATGCGTTATAGAAAGATGAATCCGGATGCCCTGCTGATCATCAAGTCCAAGTAGGCGCCAATCAACAACTAAATATGGGGCACCATTGCCTCCATGCAGCACTGCCACGGCCCTGCACACCGTAAGTAACGAATATCGATTGCCTGGATATGCTGCGTGCAACCCTTTGCAAAACGCCTCTTTAGCAGCAAAGCGAGCAGCCAACCGTTCTGCTTTTTTTGCCGGGTTGCTGCTCGCATAATTAATTTCATCATGAGAAAAGATTCGTGATAATTGCTGAGATGAATAACCAATCCAGGATACACATCGTGCAACTTCAACACTATCTATCCCGATGCCCATAATCATATTTTTTATCGAGATATGCCGATTAGCGCTATAGCGATAAGCAATGATAATCCGCCCACAGCAACTGCTGCTGCTTCAGCCTCAGCCTGTCGCTTTCTCGCATCTTTATAGGCTTTCATAGAATGATAATTACCTTTTGCTTGAACCACATCAGATGACTCAAGCTGCTTAACAAGCGCTTCAACTTGTTGCGCAGCAAATTCGGCCCGTTCAGCTGAATGCGCAATAGATTCAAGTAACTGCTTTGCGTCTTGCACAATCGTTTTTAAGTCCTGTGTTGCAATCTTATCAGATTCAACCTGCTGAACCAGCCGCATCAATTGAGAAAGCGCAGTCTCCTGCACATCTTCTTTTCTCTTACGCGATGGGATTTTATTAATAGATTTTTGAAGCCATGTTTGATACAAAATAACTGCGCCCATTATAGAAGCAGGTACTGTCGCACAAAAAGCTAAGGTAACGTTTGCTGCCCACTGCTTACGAATACCTTCACGATTAAGAAAATGCAATACAGGCAACCTTGATGATTCATCAAAATTCATTTTATCAAGCGAATCTTTAGCCGCTGTATACAATTTAGCAAACATCTCTTTATCAGAAGTCATTACCTTAAATACACCATTAATCGGCGCCGCAAGGAATAAAGGTAATCCAACTACCGTCGCAACAGTTTTTTTAACGGCATTGCCTACTTTAGATACTATGCCCGCTGGTTTAGGTTTATTGGCAACCACATATCCTGTCTGACCAACTGCACCTGAAAACAAAACAATTAACAATGCTGTTTTTTTTAAAGAACCATGCATTATAAATCCTCCCAACACATTTACGATATATACCCTACAAGAACTTACCATCTTTTAATCACTTTAGCCCAAGTTACGTACAGCATAGATAATCCAGCAAAAGAAATTAAGCCACGCATTGTCACATGAGCTCCCCGATTAGCAGGCATGCTTATATACGGACTTAAAAACCCTGGTATCTCCTGATGCTGTAATAACCAAATCGCTGCCAGTGTACTTGCCGCTGTATTTCCAATATAACCAACTTTGTGCGCGATTGCTTTAATCTGCGCTATTACCGGCGTCGTATTAGAGCTTTTCGTACATGATGCTTGCGATTCTATACGCCCTGTATACCCAAAGAATGTCATAGATACTATGCTGATCATTACTACTTTCGCGATATCCTTCATAGCTATTCCTTTTTAAAAAATACAAAAAACACTGTAATAATGATACTTTAGGTGCATTAGATATGCAACACCTTGGCAGATAACGAGCGATAACAGATGTTGCTCAACAGCCTTGTCGGTTGGCCTCATGCGCGGCCTTCAATGCTTTACATACAATATAGGATCCGGCCAGAAATGCAGCGGGGGTAGATAAGCGAATACCATAATAGGTAAGTGCCAACGCGCCTTCCCGGAAAAAATGGATAGCAGGTTGTCCCCTATAAGGCAAATAAATCCTCATCCCTCCTTTGGCTAATGCAGGTACTGGAGGGGAAAAACTACAAATACGCCAATTATGGGGTCTGCGTTGTATCTACGCAATGTAGTGAGTTGTGCATATGCACTGTCCAACCACCCACGACCAACTCTAGTTGATAAAAAAGATTCAAAACCAATACCCGCTGGCATTGTCGCCATTAGACCAATCCCCACAGCCAAACGCTTTTTATTAACGCCAGTTTTGGATTTTTCGCTCAGCGCACCTTCAACAGGAGTCTCTGGCTTTTTTGCCATTAATAGCTGGGCTTCATGACCCCTGATTTGCCCAGTAAACATACAAACTGCCACCAAAGGCAATGTCATTTTTTTTAATAATCTTTTCATGTATGAATCCCCGATCGACACAAAAGAGAAAAAACATTTTATAAATAGCTAAAAACACTGTAATAATAATACTTTAATGGCGACAAAATACAATATGTCGTGGCTGCAAGAACCGCAAAGGTCTGTCCGAAAAATCTTTGCTATATTAAAAAACCGATCCATTGATCCAAGAGTTTATTAGGTGTCTTGCTGTGACAGAAGATATATGGCCCGTAGTAGGGCCGCGCTACGCTTTCACTTCGCTCGCGACAAAAGAGAAGACAAAATCCTCTTCTCAAAAATCCGCATCTTTGGGTCGAGTTCGCGTTACCTAGATACGCTGACTATCACGATTCTGGTCAAGCGAACGATACATAATCGCCTCTTGAATATGTGGCACATCGATTATCTCTTTTTCTTCTATATCCGCTATGGTACGGGCAACCTTTAGAATCTTATGATACCCTCGCATGCTCAAATTAAGCACATCAAATGCTTTTTTGACCACAGCTTCCGCTGCGGGAGTCAATATGCAATGCTGCTCTATCTGATCTGAACGCATATTAGCGTTTCGCATAGTCGGATTGCCAAATCGTTTGTTCTGCGCCTGCAATGCCCAATTAACTCCAACACACATTTGCTCTGAGCTCATTGATAGTTGATCTGTTTTAACCGTATCATAATCAACTCCTTGGACATGCACCTGAATATCAATCCGATCAAGCAACGGTCCTGAAAGTTTTTCTAAATACCGACCAACTTGCTGTTGACTGCAGCTACATGCACGCTTTTTATCGCCCCAGTAACCACATGGGCATGGATTAAGGGCTGCAATAAGCAAAAATGAAGCCGGAAATGTTATTGATTGATTAACGCGAGAAATATTCACCTGCTTATTTTCAAGCGGCTGACGCATCACTTCAAGCGTCGTACGTTTAAATTCCGTAAGTTCATCTAAAAATAAAATGCCGTTATGGGCTAAGCTAATTTCTCCTGGTTGTGGATAGGAGCCTCCTCCAACAAGACCGGCTTGCGAAATTGTGTGGTGCGGATCACGAAAAGGGCGCTGCGCGATCAACGGCGTGCCATGCAATTTACCGGTAATAGAATAGATTTTGCTGGTCGCAAGCACTTCATCAAAGGTCAGGCGCGGCATAATACTCGGCAACCGTTTTGCAAGCATCGTCTTTCCCGATCCTGGGGGACCGATGAATAAAATGTTATGCGATCCTGCTGCAGTTACCTGCAATGCACGTTTTGCCTGATATTGCCCCTTAACCTGAGAAAAATCAACCGATGATGTTGATTCTTGTTCGCTATAATTATCGAAAGAATTTTGGGTTGGCGCGATCTCATATTCACCACGCAAAAAAGCAACTAATTCCGTTAAATGGGAAACTCCAATAACTGTTAAATCTTTAATAAGTGCTGCTTCATGGGCATTTTCTTTTGGTACAATGACCCGTTTTTTGCCAAGCTTATGTGCATCATAGGCAATGGCAAGCGCTCCCTTTATGAACCGAATACTTCCATCCAATGAAAGTTCACCCATCACCAATGTTTCTTGCAGAAATGATAGCGGAACCTCTAAATGACCTGCTGCTTGTAAAATTCCGACAGCAATCGGTAGATCAAATAAAGTTCCTTCTTTTTTTAAATCAGCAGGAGCTAAATTTACGGTGATCCGTTTGCAGGGCAAGCGAATACCACTGTTTTTAAGGGCCGTTTGAATACGTTTACTACTTTCTTTTATTGCGGTATCAGGAAGGCCAACAATATAAAATTGAATAAGTCCAGGAGATAAATCAACCTCTACTTCCACAGAATGCGCGTCAACACCAATGGTGGTCGCTGAAAATATTTTAGCTTGCATATAATAACCATACATAAATAAAAACACTGCTTATATCAAAATGAATCGTAACATATAATTTTTTATTTTGATATAAGTTCAATTGAATATAGACAGGCTGGCAAAGAGCCTATCCAAAATTTAAGATTTAATTTCTTTCAACAGAACAAACGCTATGGACTCATGAATAATAGTCTTAGCATTCTTGACACCCGATCGTCTTCGCGACGACGATCGGAGGCTTTTTTGTCTCGATTAGTTTTTAATATGGCAAATAAATATATTCAGATTTTCCGGGTCAGCTCAAAGTCCATAGTGGTAGTTTTTGTCAAAATTTTTTACAATAAAAACCTATGATTACAAAAAAGACCTACCGTTCTTTACCATCTTAAGGAATACGAATATGATGAAGCGTACAAAAAATTCCTGTAATTCCTCTATCGCTACATTATTGCTTTTTGCTTGGGCGACTTCTATATCTCCCCATATTGTCAAAAAACATGATCCTACAAATCCTACAAAAAGTTCAGATAAAACATTTGATTTCTCTGTGCAACAATACATCACGCGTCCGGCAGGTGATATGGTATATGTTGCAGCCCATCCTGCTACAAAAAAAAACCTGGCAAAAGAATACTCCATTACAGCGCTTTCTTATGACGGCAGACCATGTTTCGGATTAATGAAAGAAAAAGTGACTATCGATGGAGAAAAAGATCAAAAAAATCCTTTGCATGATACTGGCATTGCGCATCTTGCTCTGGTTGCCACACAAGCCGATGTCAGCTTTATGAGCCAAGCGCAAGGAAATATGTTTCATGAAAGTCTTCTTGCAGTGCCCGCAGATGCACCATCCGATATTTATTTTCTAGAAACTATCGGCAGCGATTCTTTATATGTAACACGTCACATTAAAGATGCATTTGGCATACCATCCACCGGAATAGTCAGATTACTCGGCAGCATTGGCGATATGTCATTTTGTTTAGCGGCAGTAAAAAGTTCACAAGGAGAATTTGGACAACCAGGTGGTGGGATTGCCGTTATCAATATTTATAAGCATGTTACAGGAACAGGATCAGTAAAGAAAGCCGCTATTTGGCAACTTGATGCACAACTGAGCGCAAACGTACCGCGTGCATACCCCATTGACTGCAGTACTAAAACAGCAAAAATAGGCAATGATCTTTCTGCTGTAGGATCAGTAATTGATATGCATTGGGATGCAAAACTCAAACGTCTCTATGTTGCTCTACAAGTAACTGCAGGGCCAGAGCAAAATGATGGTGCACGTGCGTTACTCGTTGGCGCATTCACACCACAAGGTGCACTTATTTTTGTACCAATCGCACCCGATCACCTATTTACCTCGAACAATCACATTATCGGCACGCGAGGTGCAGAACAATCAGTATCTCTGCATCATGTACGTACATTTTGGCCCACATCACATCTTCCTTATCTTCTGGTAGTAGGAGGCAATGGCACCCCACAAGAAACAAAAAACCAACTGTATTCATTGCCACTTGTTGATAGAAGATTTCAAGAAAATAGCGCTGCTGATAACATCGCACATGGTACATTGGCCTGTAAAAGCGCAATTCCACAGGAGCTCTTTGCTAAAAACAGCCCTAAGCAACTCATACACCGTGCATTTCTTGAACCGGCAAAAGAAGCAGACGATATGTATACTACAGACGCTATAGATGATAATAGCGCCACACGTGTGGGAAATGGTCCTCTTACCGCGGGAACTATTGATGCAATTGAAGCACACGGCGACTCTGTTTTTGTGCTCGTATCAGATAATCAAATCAACACTGCGCCCGGCATTTACTATTCACAAGCTATCTTTGACAAAGACGGAAAAATAGCTGCCTGGAGCTCATGGAAACGCGCAGCACATCCATCTACTAATCTTTTTGGATTTACCTATCACGACAAGACTGGAATTTTTTGTACATTGCAAGGCACAACCAAACAAGAAATTAATACTATTGCAGCGACAGAATGGGGCAAAGGGCACGCTCTTGCACCATTACAAAGTTGGTTCAGCAGCTCTTTCCCTCAAGAACAGGGGGGAGTTTTTGGCTTATTTGAATTCCCACACACCATCACTCCTGGCATTGCCACAACCTCTTTGCTCATTGCAACAGGACGTAATAAAGTTGCGTGCATAACAACAGAATCTAACCATAATACAAAAAAAACAACTCCTGTTATCGAGCCGGATACAACACAATATCTACACGGTCTTATAGATCGTTCCCATAATAATACGATTACACTCTGCACCGGCGGTGCTCTTAATCAAATCGGCGATATCTATGCAGCGGAAATAGGATGGACTCCAGCAAAAGGTGGTTTATTATTTGTTGCTGGTGAAAAAGGAGTTGCGATATTAACTGACCAAAAGGGCAAGGGATGGCAATCAGATCTACAAACGACTCTTAATAACCTTACCGACAAATTAGAATTTAAAATAATCAGCAATGAACCTAATGTTAAAAAACTGATTTTTGATAATGGGTATTTATACATTCTTACCCCAATAAAATTAGAACGCATACATATCAGCAGCCCCGATTATTCAGCCGCAACAATCGCACAAATATCCCAAAAAACGGACCGGCTGAATGATGTTATCGTTTCAAACTCATACATTCTTCTAGCAACAAAAGAACAGTTATTAGAAACAACTATAACAAACGAATCACAACCAAACTGGTCTACTGTTTCCGTTCCTTATAAAACAAAATCCACCTATCATTTGACCGCGATTACCACCACCGGGCGAGAACAAGATCTTGCTTATGCACAACATGGAATGGTATATGCAATGAGTAAATCAGCGGAAAGAGAAGGGACTGCGCTGTCCCGTTTTGCAATAAAAACCGCACATAATAAAACAACTGCCTCTCTGATACGAGACAGTATATATAATAATGAGCTATACCCCCTCTATACATTTACCCAATTTAATAAAAGTTTTACCACTGATGGCGCATTATATCTTCATGCAGTGGAAAAATCTCACACTGACATACCAGGTCTAAAACTTGGCCTCTCTCTCTCTGCATTCTATGCCCCGATTGATATACAAAATACAAAAGGTATCTCACACATATTACGATCTGAGGCACTGGGAACATGGATTGCCATTGGAGATTTTGGCATACGAGTAAATGAATAAAATAAAAAACAAACAATCTCCTCTTTTTTATAGCACGATAATGTAACCAAAAGGATTAATAGATGATCACCGCTCGAACAATGTATAAATTATCTATCATAGTAAGCACAATTAGCTATGGATCTTATATGTGTAGCATGGGACTCACCTCATTACACGATATACCTCTCAAGCCTCCCTACCATTGTGAGTCACTGTTTCAATGCTCTGCGCTTGGGCAAGCAGGAATTTCAACACGCACATACGATTCTGAAAAGCATTGCAATAATGCATTGCGCATCTGGAACAGCGATCAAAATATTCTTGCAATGGCAAACGGAAATCCAAATGATCCACTTCTACTTGAGCTAGCCGCCCTCCTTACAACATTTAAAGATGATGGCGTAGAGGGACGCATAATTCCTACAGGAAAACTGGACCTTCGCTACAGCTTCTCTTTTGCCACACGATTTATTTTTAATCATGGCCTGTCTCTCGGTTTTTATCTTCCTGTCTATAGCATGCGACTATCAAATGTATCTTGGTGCTATGACAGTGAGCTAAACCCCAATAATGAAGCATTTAAAACTGAAATTGTTGATAATTTAGCCACTATTGTTAATAAGTATGGCAGGGGACTTTCGATTGAGGGATGGCATCGTACCGGTTTAGGAGACGGCGTTTTATTACTTGAATGGCTAGAAAATTTTAAACAAGCAAAACCCTTTTTAAAAAACGTACAGCTCAATGCACGCATAGGATTATCACTACCAACAGGACTAAAACAAGACGATGATAAAATATTTGCATTGCCATTTGGACATGATGGAGCAACGGGGCTTATTTTTGGTGGCAGTATTGAACTGACACTAGGAGACTATATGTATGCAGGTGTGGACGTGGAACTACTCCATTTATTTGGCAACAGCCGATACCGCCGCGTCAAAACCGATCACAGTCAGACCGATCTCTTACTCTTACAAAAAGCATGTGCATATAAAGATTGGGGACTCACGCAACAGTTTAATTTATACATAGGATTTGAGGAGTTTTGCAAAGGCTTATCATGCAGACTGAATTACCAATACCTAAAACATGGTGATGACAAAATCGCAGTTGATTTTCCTTATCACTCAAATCGTATTGCCAATACAGCAGTCAGCTTACAAGAATGGACCGCTCATACTTTTGTAGGAAAAATAGGGTATGATTTTGGGTGCCACTTGCCTGAAGCGTCAGCGCGACCCTCATTATGGTTATATGGAAAAATTCCATTCAATGGACAGCGATCTGCATTATTCAGTGCAGTCGGCCTTATTTTCTCTTGTGAATTTTAAAAACAAAAAAGTTTAAAAGCGAAAAAGAGGGTGACCAAAGTCACCCCTTTTTTTATTAACAAATTTAGCTAGTGTAGGATTTAGCTACGTTTCGCTTTATTGTCGCATGACCGATCATCACATTCTTCTGATTTGTTTTTACCAGCGTGTATGTTTTTGTTCTGATCTTTATCAGCATGTTTGTTGTGCTGATTTTGCTGACCATGTTGATTTTGTGGAGTTGCAGATTTTGGATTAACAGATTTATCTGTAGATCTATCCATCTTTTTATCCATTGGTTTGTTATTCATAAGTAATCCTCCTAAAAATTGAATATTAAATAGTGTACGTATATAACAATTAGATAAGGCCAATGCCCTCTGATTGCATATACAAAAACAGGTATATATATTTCATTCAAATATATACATTAGAGCTCTATATGGTTAAAAGTAACAAATAGAATAACTAAAAAGCAATGGTTTAAACCTTTTATTTTCAATAAAAATCGTCTCTAGGCATAAAATAGGCTCTAACCAAGATCCTTTATAACAAGAATGCAGAAATCAGCCTTTTGATCCGTATTGCCCCCTGCTCGACAACATCAAACAAATCGGCATAACAACAATATAAAATAACCTTGGCAACTGTTTTATATATAATAATTTCTAATGCCACAAGCACCACTGCGCGCGCAAACCCAAAATAAGTAATAAAAACCTGTAATGACTGTGGAATCAAATGTACACCAATTAACGATGGGAGGCTTCCACCCCCAATATATCGTAATCCCCTTAAGATAATATTTTCTTGAGTAATAAGCATCGGCGCATGATATGTATAATAATAAATATTTGCCACGCGCCATAACAAGTACAATGCTGCAACCGCATCAATCGATTTTCGCATTTCTTCGTAGGTGTACCATAACACTGGTTTTTGTTTAATTTTTTCTGCTTGGGCAATTATTTGTGGTTTTTCCTTGATAATCGCCTGGACCGCCTGATCAAAAGATGTATCTTTACTATCTTTTGTGTATACAGGACATGATACAATACCGCACAATACAATTGCCCAACCTGTGTACAGAATACGCATATATAACACCTAAATGTTCACGTGCATCCATTGCTCAAGAATTTGCTTCAAAAAATTAAGCCTATCAATATAATAATGCACCTGCTGTATCAAATCTGTCTGCTTAGGAAATAAAATAGACATATACATTCTATCAATCCGCGCATGTAAAGAAATAAATTGATGCATACGATCAAGCTCATGATCCACATCACGAGAAAACAGCCCCATCAACATAAGATTATTACGTTGTAACTCCGCAAATATATATTTTCTTTGAATTGCTTCATACAGTTCATGCGCAACTACCTCGACACTCAGCTCTTGTAATACCGCCGTTGGTACATCGGATCGCCACACCGCCCAGGAACCTTCACTTCCTATCAATCGCGAGGCCCGCATTAATTTAGTAAGCACTAATAAATAGGCGCAAATTGATAAACCAACCCCCCATCGCGCCGTATAATGCAAAGAATTATGCATATTTCCAAACACCGTAGAAAACAAGCCCTGCGGGTGCTGCTCAGGCAAATCATCCAAAGAGGTCTGAACCATTTTTTGCGGCACATGCTTGATTGGTTCTGGAACAGGATTAGTTTGCACACTCGAATTGCTTATCGCCTTGCTTATGCTGTTTATATTTAACCTTATATACAGATCCCCATTTTTTGCTTTATTAACTTTAAGTTCCCCTTCACTATTACCATCAGCTCCCGCCTTTATATGACAAAAAAACGTAATAAACGGAACTATGAACACAAATTGCTTTCTCCACATTACTCCCACTCCCCTGTTATAGGATTATACTTCACACCCTCATATGCTATTATAAACTTCTCCAATGGACTATTAAACCAAGTGCGCTTGTTGATCCTTTTTTCCTCTTCTAAAAAATGTCCATAAACAGTATCTATTACATGATCTACAAACTCTTTTCCATACTGTTTTTCAAGAACAGGTCTATTTTGACGCATTTTTTTATAATGACCCCTAAGACTAGCAAAATTTTCTTCTCTTGCTGAAAGTGTTAGATATTTTTCTCGCTTATACTTGGAAAAATGGGCCATATTTTCTACCCATTTTTCATAAGAAACCCATCTCATTCTGTGCAATAACTCTTTATCAATATATTTACTGCAGTCTTCTGGATCTTCCTTTTCTTTTTCTAACTTGCCATTACTAGCAGCATCTGCCTTACTACCACTTTCCGCGTTAACAGTAATATCTATATACGTATTCCCATCTGCCCCCACTGTTTTTTTTGCTTCTACTGCAGGAGGGGGCGCTGCAAAGGATACAGAGATACCACAAAAAACAATCAACAGTCGCTTCATATAACTCCCTTTTACTTCTCATCTCAATCATCAATGCCAACGCCGTTTACCATAGTCCGCATCACCAAAAAAAACAAGAGTATATAAATATCGCCTGTGTTACAGATACAAAAAATAATAAGCGCAGGAAACAATTCCTACGCTTATTAATAGATCAAAAAAAATTATATAATTTACTGTAGATGTTTTTTCAAAAGGTCTTGAATCACTGCCGGACTTCCTTTACCCGCTGTTTTCTTCATCGCTTGTCCTACAAAGAATCCAAATAGCTTATCTTTGCCCGATTTATACTCCGCAACACTTTCAGGATTAGCAGCAATGATCTCTTTAATGATTACTTCCAGTTCTTCTGTTGAACCAATCTGCTCCAGTCCTTGCTCTTTGATAATAACAACAGGATCTTTTCCTGTTTCCGCTACCATTGCAAAAATATCTTTCGCGGTGTGGTTATTAATTTTACCTGCATCGAGCAAATCAACAATACATCCTAAATAGGCTGGCGTCACTTTGCATTCAGACAATGATATCTTGCTTTCTTTGATATATCCCATCAGATCACGCAATATCCAATTTATGCTATTTTTACTTTTTGTTACTGCGCAAACTGCTTCAAAATAATTAGCCAGTTCCAAATCGTCAACGATAATCTCAGCTTCGTACGCAGACAGTCCATTTTCTTTTATAAATCGCTCAAATTTTTCATAAGGAAGCTCTGGTAACGTTACTTGTATACTGCTGATCCAATCTGGATTAACTTCCAATCGTGGCAGATCTGGGTCTTGAAAATAACGGTAATCCGCGGCTTCTTCTTTACCACGCATAACAATCGATTTTTTATTTTTACTATCCCAAAGACGCGTTTCTTGATAAACCTTGCCTCCAGCTTGCAGTACGTTGATCTGACGCTCTATCTCATACTCAATTGCATCACCAATAAACTTAAAAGAGTTAATATTTTTAAGCTCAACGCGAGTTCCTAACTCTTTTGCATCTTTTTTGCGCACAGAAATATTCGTATCTGCTCTAAATGCGCCTTCTTCCATATTTCCACTACAGATGCCAAGCTGCTGCACAATTAATCGTAATGCTCTCAAATATGCTTTTGCTTCATCTGTGCTTTCAATATCTGGATACGTAACGGTCTCTAAAAGCGGAGTCCCTGCGCGATTTAAATTTACAAAACTTTCATTACCATACGGAGAATGAATATTTTTACCCGCATCTTCTTCAATATGTATTCGTATAAGCCGAATATTTTTCACCGTACCATCCTCAAGTCGTATGGGCACGTATCCTTCCAGACAGATCGGCTTATCACTTTGCGTGATTTGATACCCTTTTGGTAAATCAGGATAAAAATAATGCTTACGTGCAAACGTCGAAATAGGATTTATCGTACAGTTGGTAGCAAGTCCCGCGGCGATCGCATAATCAACAACCTGTTTGTTAAGCACTGGCATAACTCCAGGATGCCCCGCACAAACATTACAGATGTTTTTATTAGGCTCAATAGTCACTTCATTAGGACATGAACAAAAAATTTTACTTTTAGTCGTAAGCTGAGTGTGTACCTCTATACCAATATTAATCGTATAATCTGGATACCGACTCAATACTGAATCCTGTTTTGACACAATAATTCCTTAATTTTTGCATACTAAAAAATAAGGCCAACGATATGCATCAATTGACCATATTTCAAGATCTAAACGTAATTACTGTATCACTTTTTTTCAATTGTGTATTGCCCAGTGGCAAAATCAGCCATTCGAACCACCTCTATTTTACAAGAACACATTTTTTCAAGTTGTAATATCGCATCATATTCTGTCGATGTTATATAATCAAACATGGCCGAGCTAACCCCAAGAAGGATCTTTTTGTAATCCTTACCTTGCGCAATCGCTGTTTTTAATTCTTTAAAAATTGCATAACAATCAGTTTGTAGCGATTTTATAAAACCAAGACCATGGCAAGCGCGACATGTATTAGTAAGTTCTTGTACTAATGTTTTACCCGACCGCTTGCGTGTCATTTCAACAAGTCCAAATTCTGAAACTTTCAAAACAACTGATTGAAATTTGTCTTTTTCTTTTAGGGTTTTACCGAGCGTATTGAATAACTTGTTGCGATTTGAACTGCTGCTCATATCAATAAAATCAATCACAATCAGTCCGCCAATATTACGCAATCGCAACTGACGCACCACCTCTCCAGCGGCTTCTAAATTAGTTTTAAAAATAGTGTCTTCTAAACTTTTTTTACCGGTGAAGCGACCAGTATTAACGTCAATTACTGTCATAGCCTCAGTCGATTCTATAATCAAAGAACCACCAGATTTTAAATTGACCTGTTTTTTTAACGCAGCTTCAATTTGTGCTGAAATGTTATAGTAATCAAAAATATTTGCTTGGTCAGTGTATATGTGAATGTTCTGGCTGTGTTCAGGCGCAATATCTTTTACAAATTTATACATTCTACGCTGCGCTTCTTTGTCATCCACAATAATAGATTCAACATCATCATCTAAAGAATCACGCACTACCTGAAACTCTAAATCTAAATCCTCATGAATTTTTTCTACTGACTGCGCTGCTTTAAATTTCTTTTGAATCTGTTTCCACGTTTCAACCAAGAAGTCGATATCTTTTATTAAATTTTTCGAACTCTGTTCTTCTGAAGTAGTACGGATAATGGCGCCCATGCCTTCAGGTAGGTGTCCGCGCACTATCTCTTTAAGTCGTATTCGTTCTTCTCTCGATTCTATTTTCTTAGAGATACCAATACGAGGAATATTTGGCATCAAAACAATAAATCGTCCTGGAAGAGTAAAACACGTTGTTAATTTAGGACCTTTTTCATAAATAGGCTCTTTACTCACTTGCACTAGAACCGGATCACCTTCTTTAAATATATCTTTAATATCCGGAGAATGGTGGGTTCGTTTTGATATTTTTTTTACTGGCTCTTCATCTTTTACCGGCTCGTCATCATCAATTTGCGTTGTGGCGCTAATTTTTTGTATTGCAAGTTCATGATCGACTTCAGAAATATGAAGAAAACCTGATTTTTCTTGCCCAATATCAACAAAAGCACTCTGCGTTCCTGCAATTACTTTAGTAATAATTCCTTTAAAAAAACTACGCTCAAGCTGAGTTCCTTGGTGAGGAGCAAAATAAATATTTTGCAACTCTTGATTATCCAATATAGCTATTCTTGTTTGCCAAGGAGTTTTGTTGATTATTATTTTTTTCATCCTATATCCATTGTAATTAACTCTCCATGCGACATAACACGGAGATATTTTAAATAGTGTTAATATAACTGATAATCATCTTCATGAGTAGAAAATTGATCAAACTTGTGTTAAAGTTGCGTCTGGTAGCTTTTATATTTAAACGAATTGAGGACATTATGAAGAAATTTGGTTTATTATCGTTAGTGCTACTCGTAAGTTTGCCTGGATGTGGTGGAAGTCGTAAAAAAGACAAAAGAAACCAGCCAGCAACTGTTGCAAAAAGTAAAAAAGATACGCGCATGAATATCGATATCCCATTAACAAGCTCAAGTTCATTTGATGAAGAAATGGGAGAGTTTATCTCAAATGATGAGCTTGGTCTTGCCAATAATGGAACATTCTCTGATCCATTTACTGATGATTTTGCTTGGGTGGAAGCAACATACAACAACAATAACCCTTGTAAAAACATACAGTTTGAGTTCAACTCATATGACCTTACAAAAAACCAAGAAGAAAATATTGCACACAACGTAGCTCTTGTTAAAAGTGCTATAGAAGAATGCAAATTCTTTGGTGATGAAGCAGATCTACCAAAGGTTGTTATCGAAGGACATGCATGCAAATCAGCAGGCGCTGCTGCTTATAACTTAGCGTTGTCTGAAAAAAGAGCCCGAGTTCTCGCTGATCGATTCATCAATGCTGGTGTTCCTCAAGAATGCATAGAAATTGTAGGACGCGGTTCAGAAATGCCTGTTGTTGTTAATGGCGTCGCTATAACTGGTGACCGCACACAACAAGCTCCTAACAGACGTGATGAAATCCATATCATCTACTCATAATTAAGATCAAAAAAAGGGACTGCCATAAAAGTAGTCCCTTTTTTCTGGAAATTACCATTAATCTAACAAATTCAATTTCGACGCGATTCGATATTCTTGAAAAGTTCGCGCTTGCACCACAACCGACGTTTCGAGTAATCGACCTACCATCTGTTGCAAACCGATCAATCCATCCTTCTTTTCAAAATTCATGATTCGTTGTTTTACCTTCTGCAGCTCCTCGGGATTTGCCAACCAATACGTAATCATATCAACCGCTTGCTTATAATTTTTTATTGAAACACCAAATTCAAGACGTTCAACAAGTACGTGATTCTCTTTTTCCCACTGTATAACCGTGTCAGCAGTCGCATCAAGTAACATTGGCACGTTCATATACAATCCTTCACAAAAACTCACTGAGCCCGATTTTGTGAGCAAAATATCAGATATCGCCATAATATCAGCCACGCGATCTGTAAAGCCAATAACCATTTTCGTGATATGTTCAGGATATGCAATGTCTTCAATTTTCTGTTTCATCTCATGATTTTTACCCACACCAAAAATGATATGTACCGGGTATGAAATTGAAGCGAGCTCTTGAGCAAACGTATATTGCGATGGTGAACCAAGCGCACCAAGAAGCACAAAAACCACGGGTTTATCTGCTGGAATTTGTAGCTCTTTTTTGATTGCAGCGGAGTCTTTCTTTTGTGTAAAAGCTGGGTGCACCGGGTATCCCGTTACAACAACATTGTCTTGAGAAACTGCATATTTTTCTACATGAGATAAAAGCACTGGATCGCTAAACGGTACCGCCAATTTGAATAATTTATCATCACAATATTCCATGTTATGCAAATAAATAAATGGATCTAAATCAGCAGTGAATAGTAAAAACGGAATCCCTAATTCTTGCGTTGCCTCTAAAATTCCTTGATTGGCATACGGTATTACAGAAATTACTAAATCCGGCTTCTCTTCTTCTAAATAGACTTTGAGTAATCTTTTGGTCCGTTTATGATAAAAACCATAATACATACTACCTAACTTATAAAAAAGACCATTGAAAATCTTTAAGCTTTGTTTTGCAAGAAGATGATTATATAAATCTTCACCCGTATATTTTCCAAATGTTAATGTCTGTATAAGATCAATAGATCCTAACACGGATGCAAAGATATAGGATGGCACTATTTGATAGGCACCCGACAAATGCTCTGCAAGCGCTTTGGTAACTGATATCTGTCCGCCACCGCCAGAAGAAGTAAAAATAACAATTTTTTTCATATTTTTATTCCCTAAATTCGTATTAGATCCCTATCACAACCCATTAGATAAAGCTGTTGAACAATCCAACAACCTTGCCCTTTTAATTTTTTATTTTCCAATGCAGAATTCCTTAAATATTGTATTCAGAACTTGCTCGCTCACTGTTTTACCAGTCAACTCACTCAAACATGCAAGTGCATCATTTAAATGACATGAAACAAGTTCATACGCAATTTCACGAGAAACCATCGCTTGCACTATCATCAATTTTTTTTCTAGCGAAGATAGTACATTAAACTGACGCATATTAAGTAAAAAAGGCGCATTTGCTTGAGCACATAATTCTGCCACCTTTTCTTCTATCTTTTTTTCTAACAAATCGATATTTTCTTCCGTTTTTGTTGAAACGAATAAAATATTTTTAGATTTTCTTTCAAACTCGCTGAGCAAATCACTTTTATTACACACCGTTATAATCTTATCATTATAGGTACTATATAACTCATCAATAACCACTTGCTCTTTATCAGATACCACACGTGCACCATCAAGAATCAACAATATCACGTCACTGCACGCCGCATGCCTAAATGATATACCGATCCCTTCCTGTTCAATAACATCATCTGTTTCACGAAGTCCAGCAGTATCAATTAATGTCCAATATTGATCGTTACGATACATACCTGCTTCAATTGCATCTCGTGTCGTTCCGGCAATGCTCGTCACAATCGATCGCTTTTTATGAAGCAATGCATTAAACAAAGAAGATTTGCCCGTATTTACCGATCCTATAAGCGCAATGCGTATGCCATCTCTTATGCGTTGCTGCTGATCAAAGCTTCTTTTGATATCTGCAATAGATCCCAACGTCGTCGCTACAATTCCAGAAATTTGAGCATCAAATGTCATCTCTTCGTCTATAAATTCAAACGAAGCTTCGCATAATGCCATTGCTTTTAAAATAGCATGTTCGATCTGAGCAATAGCGTGAGAAAAGCTACCTTCTAACTGCGCCAATGTTTTTTTAAGACCCTGCATGGTATGTGCATGAATAAGCTCATTAATCGATTCTGCCTGCAATAAATCCATTTTACCATTCAGCACTGCACGCTTACTGAATTCACCTTCTTGCGCCATACGCGCACCAACAAAAACCAAGCGATCAATGATCGCTTGCACAATAAACTGATTGTTGTGACAGGTAATTTCAACCGTGTCTTGCCCTGTAAACGTTTTTGGTGCTCGCATTAAAAAAAACATCACCTGATCAATCAGGCGATGCTCCGTATCAACTATCGTGCCATAATGAATAGAATGTGATGGTAATGCCATCAATGACTTTTTACCTGGTAACAGACTTACTCGTGAAACAATATCCACGCTATCAATACCTGAAACGCGGATCAGGGCAATTGCTCCCTTTCCAATTGGAGTACATTGCGCAACAATTGTTTCTAAATCATGATTTTGCATCATATAACGTACAATTTTACTCACTCAATAGAATGATTTTAAATCCACGGAAATTCTTTTTAAATTTATTACGCAGCACCTGCATCAAAACATGTGCAAAGCTTCTGAAAACCGTACGTTCTTTTTCTTTATCTGCAAACAAAGGAGTATTAAAACTAATTTTTAAATAATACCGCTTAACGTCAAAGGTAAAGCCACTGTTTGGTTTACCAAGCAACTGCAAAGCACCATTCATCCAACTGGTAATTTCAGCAGTCATAGCATCCGTCCAAAAAGGTTCATTCTTTTTTTCAACCCTCTCTTGGGTATTGGCTTGCTGCTGCTCTGCTGCCACTCTTACCGGCTTTACGTGTTGCTTTTGCTGAGCTGGTGCTGGCGTGTGTGTTGGTTTTTCAGTAGGAGAAATATGTTTTTGCTGCACAGGAGCGGATTTATACTTAGTCTGCTTTTTTTCCTGTTTCTCCCCAACCGCTGGAGTGGCATAATCAAATAATATTGCGATTTTTGCAGGAGTTTTCGTCATCCCGATGAAGTTTTTTTCTGATTCCTGAAATACACGGACAGAGAATTCTTGTGGTTTGCCCGCTTGCTCCCATCCCTTTTCTATAGCTTTTGCTACTGATGAAGCTTCTTCTATAATCGATTTCATAATATAAACCTTTTGATTTCTATCATCTCTATGATGTATCACGATTATTACGTGTAGGAGATGATTTTCATAGCTAATACGATAAATTAGATACTGTTGATGGTAACAGAATTAACGGCTTTTACCAACTTTCACATAAAAACAACGGTTTTTTACAAAAGATGGAGTGGGAAACGGGATTCGAACCCGCGACCTTTGCCTTGGCAAGGCAACGCTCTACCAACTGAGCTATTCCCACATAATTTTCAAATAATTCAATGTCTTAAAGGGTACCATGTGATCCGTATTTGTCAACGAGTTTTAGATGAATTCGTTGCTTCAACGTGGTAACTTTCTCGTTTGTCTCAAATAAAAAACAGCCTTTTTTAAGTAAATACATATCAACGTATTTAATTTTTTATGTATTTATGGTACAATAAGAGAAAAACATATTAAAAGAGGACTATAATGACAAATAAGACCAATACACGGGTTACCATAGATATTCCAACAGTCGACCATAAAAAACTCAAAATGCTCGCAGCTTTTTATGGCAAAAGCATGCGAGAAGTTGTTGTAGAACTTTTAGAGCGCGGACTAGAGCATTATTCAGAATGCCCAGAAAGCCATATTCCGAATGAAATAACGAAACAGGCTCTTGATGATTTAAAAACAAAAAAAGGCCTCAAGAAAGCAGTTACCGTAGAAGAGCTTTTTAAAAAACTGAGTTAACGACATGCTCATTATAGTCTGGCAGTCACAATTTAAAAAAGATTTTAAAACTGCTATAAAACAAAAGCATAATATGGAAAAACTGGCCCATATCATTAGCGAGCTTCAGCTCAATAGGCCACTTCCTCCCAAAAATAAAAACCATAAACTCAAAGGCAATTATTCCGATTGCTGGGAGTGTCATATTGAACCGGATTGGCTTTTGATATACCAGTTAACCACTGAAGAATTAATTTTAATAAGAACAGGATCGCATTCTGAATTGTTTTAACCACCCATAACAGTTATTTTCGCCGTAGAAGGCATATGTCATGTCCTTAGAATTACTAAATCTGTAACTTTAGCCACATGATATACGCAAGCCCTATCTTTCTTCTATCAACAAACAGCATGACATTCTCCTTGCCTAACCTCCTTTTTTTAGGTTTACTGAGTAACTGTATTTCTCAAAAAAAGTTCGAATCGCACAGAAAGATTTATATGTTGAGCTATGTCACTGGGTTAGTAAAATTAAGCGATAAGCAGCAGATCGTCATTGATGTTGGCGGTATTGGCTTTACAATCCAAGTACCCAATGGCACTGCTTTTACTCTCAATGAACCTACCACTATCCAAACATATCTTCATTGGAATCAAGAACAAGGTCCTTCTCTTTTTGGATTTTCAACGGAATTAGATAAAACAGTTTTTTTGCTTATCATCAGTTGCTCGGGTCTTGGTCCAAAAATTGGATTAACTATCCTTGATAGCCTTGGCGCAGCAGCTTTTTTAGAAGCAGTACAAACCGGTAACGATGCAGCGCTCTATAAAATAAACGGCATTGGCGCAAAGAAAGCAGAACAAATTATCGTACAACTCAAACACAAAGTTGCCCAACTACTCAAATCGGGCATCGACTTAGGATCTACGGGGACTGTTAAGCAATTAAGCACCGTTTCGCAAGTGCTTTCTTCGCTTAACTACACACAGACAGAAATTAGCCGCACCATGAAACATCTTAACGATGCATATCCCGATAACATACTTCCTTTTGATGTACTCATGCGACATGCACTATCATTTTTATCGAAACTCAAATAATCGACATTAAGGATTTCTATGAATTTCATTGAATTTTTTAAATGGTTTGACGATCTTATCGCCCTACCAGCAGTAATTATATTTTTAGGCACTGGCCTACTTCTTACTTTTAAATTACGATTTCTCCAATTTCATGGCATTGCGCGATTAATCACCATTATTAAAAATGGCCTTCCCGCTGCAAGCCAAAAAGATGCTAATCATATCACGCATATGATCAGCCCTTTCCAAGCGTTGTGCACCGCAATGGGAACTACCATCGGCATGGGAAATCTAATGGGGCCTCCTCTTGCTGTGTTCATCGGCGGTCCCGGGGCGCTTTTTTGGTTGATGGTGTATATCTTTTTCAGCTCTGCAACAAAATTTACCGAAGTAGTTTTTGCTCTCCATACACGAATCAAATCAGCTAGTGGCGAAATCATTGGCGGACCAATGCGCTATTTGGAAGTAGTACATCCTTATCTGGCACATTGGTATGCATGCATCATGCTTTTTGTATTCATCAGCTGGTCGAGTGTACAATCAAACACCATAGCGCAAGTATATGCACAAGAAGGCATGCCAATCTGGCTCACCGGCTTTATCATCACCTCTTTAGCATATCTGGTACTGATTGGTGGATCTGAACGAGTAGGGGAAACAGCAAGTAAACTCGTTCCATTCATGTTTTTCTTTTACGTTATCTTTGCACTCGTATTTCTCTTTCAAGATATACCCGCGCTTAAAAATGCCCTGATTTTAATTTGTAAAAGCGCTTTTACCCCTTCTGCTGCAGTTGGTGGTGCTGTTGGAGCTTCGATCTATCAAGCAATGCGTATGGGCTTTTACAAAGGAATTTTTATTACTGAAGCAGGCATGGGAACCTCATCAATTCCTCATGCGGTAGCAAACGTACAATACGCAACTGATCAAGGATTGCTTGCAATGTTTTCTATGGTTTCTGATGCGCTGCTATCGATGCTTTCTGGCATGTTAGTGCTGGTTAATGGTGTGTGGATGCAAGGTGAATTTAGATCAACATTGCTGTATGAAGTATTTGTGCTCAAATCTCCGCTGCTTGGAAAATATGTTTTTTTAATCACCATAACACTGTTTGTATTCACTACTTTGATTGGTAATAGTTACAACGGTAGACAGGTCTTTGGCGCATTAACCAATTTTCGTTACGTTAACAGTTATTTGATCATCAGTATGATTTTAATATTCTGCGCAACGCTCGTACAACCTAAAATTGTATGGGGGTTCATGGAGTTCTTACTGCCATTTGTTGCAATACCAAACTTAATCGGATTACTCATTTTGGCATATCGATACCCACACGTACTGCAGGTGCACAAGTAAGAGAACGTTATTGTACAAAAAAAAGAGCTCAGAAAATACTGAGCTCTTTTTTTATTTCTTTTTAGTGCCTATTCTCAGAAAATCTTCAGTCTCCCGACTTTATCTTCTGACGAGTCTGCGCACGCATCCATACAGCAGCGGTTGATGCAGATATATCTGGAGTCGGTGTAAGAATTGGTTGGTCTGGTTGCGTGTGAATAGCATTATTTTTCTCAACTTGAGCACCTAAAACCTTCTGCTGCTGCTCTTTACTCGCTTGACCGGTTGGTGCAGGTATATCTGATGCTAGTGGTGGAGTCGATGTAAGAATTGGTTGCTCTGGTTGCGTGTGAACATCGCCTTCTTGCGCAACCTGAGTACTGCTTGGTTTCTCAAGCTGAGCACCCAAAACTTTCTTTTGCTGTTTTTTATTTGCTTGATCTGCGAGCATTTGTGTAACCTGCTTCTCTGTTTGCAAACGCTGTGCACGAGTTGCTGCAATCTGAGGCTCCAATACTACTTGTGGAGATAATTTCATGATTCTCTCATGCAATAACGTTGCTTGTAAAAATGCATGCTTTTCAGACATTTGTAAATTATCGCGCTCTTGTTCGCTTAACGTATCACTCAATCTTTTTTGCGCTGCAATTACATTTAGCTGACTTTCTACAAGCACCAATTTATTCTGTATATCCTGTTGTTCTGCACGTTGTTGTTGTAAGGCATTAGTTATTGTTGCTTGCTGCGATTCCCTTTGCTTAAGCCGCGCTATGTTCTCCAAATATGCTTGAGGTCCATTCCGAATAATCTCATAAGCCGCATATCCAGCAGTTATTCCTAGAACAGGTAGATTCTCCAATACACCCATCATTTTCATGGCTACCATGCTCATCAAGGTTGAACGCAGAGCTATTCCAAGTTCTTGAGTGAGCCCTCCTCCTCCTAAAGGCCGACTAAGAAAATCCATTCCCGCTAATATCGTTTCCCCCGTTGATGAGTTGTCTGCAAAATCAGACATGCTAACCTGAACCGATTTTTTAGAAGGCTTAGGTGGTTTACTATCTTCTGGAGGTCTCAACGGTGGATAGTCTGCCTTACGCAAATTTCTCACCGTATTCGGATCGAAATACATGTTCCTTATATGTGCTTGCGGATTGCTCGATTTCGTTATACCTGAAGACAAATCTCGCGTTTCTTTATTTTCTTCTCCAGCTTGTGAAGGCGCCACAGGGACCTTTCCTCTAAACACAAACCGTAGAGCCTGACCTGGAGTAAGGCTGCCAGTAACAGACCTCAAGCGGGCCATAAAACCAATTTGCGATGCTGCCTTCTGGAGATTAGTATGATTATCTTGACGACCAGATTGTTCTTTCGTTTCTTCTTCACACCTTACAACTGGGCTCTTTTGATTCTTGGGAGTCACACGACGACGACCAAACATTGCTTCCATTTCCTCGTCGGGTTCAACGACTGGCTTCTTGCGAACCCTTGGAACCACGCGACCGGTTAAACTATCGAATGTTAAATTTTTTCGATTCAGCCAAGGCATGTACAAGAGAGTCTGTTCAGCTGGTACAGTTTCTCCTTTGCTCCTTCGCCTCTGAGGAATAGATTCTTCAGGAGAATCATGCCAATTTACATGCTCATCACTATCAGCAGCCTTTATTTTTCCCGGTAAAATCAAAAAAATAGCTACAGAAATTACATAGCTAATTTTATATATCTTTTTGTCTCGAACCATGAAGAACCTCATTATTTAGGTTATTACCCTTATAAACAACTAAATAAAAATCGCTTCACTGCTCTCTCAAGCTCACTTTTACTTTGCAATCAATGCTAACAACTGCATCTCTTTTTTATGCATTGTTTCATAATCAGCATCTTCTATATGATCATGCCCCAGCAAGTGACATATCCCGTGCACCAGCAATTCCTGCATACGCTTTTCAAACGTCACATCGTAGTTCTGCGCATCGTTATACACATATTCAAGCGAGATGATCAAATCGCCTAAATTTTTATCATCCTCTGTTTCTACTTTTATCGATTGACCAGCAGGCAACTCAGTATGATAGGGGAACGATAAAATATCTGTTGCCTTATCTTTGTCGCGATATTCACGGTTGTATTTGCGAATCGTAGCATTGGTTGTCAGCAGAATTCCAATATCAAAATCTGAATACCCCAAAGCATCCAGAAGTGTTTGCGTATCCCGTTCTAACTGTGCCACGTCCACCGCAATCTTACGCTGCCTATTTTTAATTAAAATCATATCACCACACTTGCATGCCAAAGAGTGTCAACTTCTTGCAATGTACTTTCACCAAGCGATGCAACAACGTTAAATTTCAGATCCTGCGCATGCGTGATCCCAATAATCATTTGCTGTTCCTGCTCTAAAGCCCGAATCACTGCTCCATCTTGTGCGTATACCGTTAACGTAGCAAGCGGTGCTTTTAATGAAAGCATTCGCTCGGTTTTTAATTTTCGTACCGTCGCTGCAAGGCTATTAATCGCTTGCATCGTCACCACACTCTTATCAAAAACATATGCATGCTGAATGTCCGCAAACCGGGTTTGATGCAAGGAAGCAATCTTCAGACGGTTTTTATACACCGATTCATACAACAGCTCTGTAACATGCGGCAGATATGGTGCATACAACTGCAAGAACCGTAAACCAATGGTATACAAGGTCCATCGCGTTGCAATCACTTGCTGCTCATCATATTGTTGTGGATTGAATAACTGATTTTTAATCAGTTCTAAATAGTTATCACAAAAATCATTCCAAAAGAACGGTTCAACTACTGCCAATGCTGCACCAAATTCATGATTTTCAAATTGTTCTTTGTATTTTTTAAAACAATCAGAAGCTTGATGCAAAATCCACTCATTAACCACACCAAGATGCTTTGGCATTTGTTCAGGATCTACCGTTGCAATATGCTCTTCTATAAATCGAAATGCATTCCATAACTTGGTAATGAGTCTCAATCCAACTTTTAACTGACTTTCAGAATAAGCAACGTCATAGCCAAGACCACCTGATGCCGTCCAATAACGAATCGCGTCTGCCGGGTATTGCTCAAGCAATGTCTCTGGCGCAAGCTTGCCACCACCTTGTGATTTGGAAAGTTTTTGGTTGGCGTCGCTGAGCACATGCCCTGAAATTACAATTTCATTCCACGGTGCAATGTCATGATGCATCCACGATTTTACAATAGTATAAAATGCCCAGGTACGAATAATATCATGTGCCTGTGGACGCATACTCATCGGTAAAAATTGTGGTACTTTTTCTGCAAACGGTGTTGATGATGGCGCATATAACTGCGCAAGAATATACGGCGTGATAGATGACGTATTCCACGTATCCATTACATCAGTATCTGGCACCGTGTTAGTGCTACCGCACGTAGTGCACACTTTTGTACACGCAACTTCTTGTGGATCGATGGGCAACTCACTAGTATCCGCAAATAGCATCTGGTTACAATCTTGACAATGCCATACCGGAAAAGGGATACCAAAAAAACGTTGGCGTGATAAACACCAATCCCAGCCAATGTTTTTCACCCAATCTTTATAACGGGCTTTCATAAATGATGGATACCAAGCAATATCATCTGCAAGCGCAAGCAACTTCTTCTTATGATCAAGAATGTTTAAAAACCATTGTTCTAAAGCGATATATTCTATCTCTTTTTTACATCGCTCATGTACATTAACCGCATGGGAAATAGCTCGTTGATTCAGCAAAAGACCTTGCTCGCGCAAGGTTTCAATAATTTTTGCACGCGCTTCTGCTACCTTAAGTCCTGCAAACTGTCCGGCAATTTCTGTGCAAGTGCCATCAAAATCAATAGTTTTTTTATACGAAAAATTAAATTTCTTAAACCACGCAATATCGGTTTTATCTCCAAAGGTACAACACATTACCAGTCCTGTGCCCTTGTCTATTACCACTGCATCATCAGCTAAAATCGGAACTGCGAAATCAAACAATGGAACGGTCGCCTTAGTGCCTTTTAAATGCTGATACCGTTCATCTTTAGGGTTATACAACAACGCTACGCATGATGGCAAAAGTTCTGGACGCGTTGTTCCAATCACTAAATCATTGCCTTCACTATCTTTAAAAACAATGTCATTAAAAAATGAATTTTGTTCAATATCATCTAATTCTGCTTGCGCCACAGAGGTGCGACAAGTAGTACAATACAAAGCCGGTTCATGCTTACGATAAATAAAACCTTTTTTATACAGCTTGATAAATGATTCCTGTGCTAGCTTTCGAGTGCTTACTGATATTGTTGAATAGCATAAATCCCAATCAACAGAAAGCCCCATCTGCTGCCACAACAATTTAAATTGCTCTTCAACTTCATGCGTCTCTTGCAAGCATAGCTCAATAAAAGCTGATCTACCCAATTTATGCGCTGAAACTTTTTTCTTTTTTTCTACATACCGCTCTGTTGGCAACCCATTATCGTCAAAACCAAACGGATAAAAAACAGAAAAACCATTCATCCGCTTATAACGGGCAATAACATCAGTTTGGGTATAAGAAAATATATGACCCATGTGCAACGAACCGGAAACCGTAGGAGGTGGTGTGTCAATCGTATACAATGGACCAGAATTATTATCCGCACTATACGTTTGCTCAGCCGCCCATTTTTGTTGCACTTTTGGTTCAAAAATTTTATGATCGTACCGTTTATCTAACATAAAGATTCTTCATAGAAATTTTTTTGTGTCTCAATTAATTATTAATAAAATCATACAATTCGAGTTTATAGATAAACTTTTTTTGGTCAAATATGCATAAATACCCTATAAATCGATAACGCAAATAAAATTTTCATGAAATCACAGTAGAAAATATTTTTCACCTAAAAAAGGAAAATGTATGAAGGATCAAATAGTATCTCTTGCCATAGCAATACTGCTATGTGCCTCGTTTTCATATTCGGCTTTCCATCAACAGATTTTGGAAATTTCTGCTCCAAAGACCGGCACCAACCTTGCAAAAAAATGTATACAGCTACTGACAAACAGAAAGTCTATACATAACGTCCCCTGGAGAAATTGGCGTGGCGATGAACATTTCAATAAGTTTTACACCATTCGAACCGCGCGAGATTTAGAATATATGATGCATCTTCCTGCAGATAAGTTTTGGCGCCTGCATTTAATGCATAATGAACGGTACGCAACACTATTTACCCAAAACAACATGACGCTTTTTTTTATATATCGTGACCCACGCGATCAGATCATCTCATTTGTGTTTTATTATATGAAAATCAATAAAACGACCATTAATATTAATGACGCTATTACTGATTTAATAACAAAAGGAACCCTTTACCGCTTGCGACCAATTGCAAATCACAATATATATCAACTGTATCAAGCCTATCTACCATGGATGCACCATCCCAATGCATTGGCTGTACGCTTTGAAGATTTAGTTGGCCCTAATGGCGGTGGACCACAAGACGCACAATATAAAACGGTGAGAGCTATGGCACAACATCTACAGCTTGACCTTTCGGATAAAGAAATTGCCACCGTTGCTGACTCTCTATTTGGTTCTACATTAAGTCATACATTCCGTAAAGGACAAATCGGTAGCTGGAAAGAACATTTCACTGATGAGCATAAGCAACTGTTTAAAGAAATCGCCGGACAATTACTCATCGATCTAGGATATGAATCGGATATGAACTGGTAACAACCTTAAGGAATACTATGAAAAAAACGTATATACTTTCAATTCTTTTATCTAGCGCCTTGCTCCTTTGTGCTTCACTCTCATTTGCAAAATCTCAACATCAACAGATGCTGCAAGTTTCCATATTAAAATGCGGCACTAACCTTGGAAATAAATGCATTCAATTACTCACCAATAGAAAACCAATCTATAATGTCAGTTCAATCACCCTGACTGAAAAAGAACGATTGAGTAAATATTTCCTGATAGATTCAGAAAAACATCTCAATGCTCTCATGAATCTGCCGGCTAATGCATTCTGGTGGATGCATTTGTTGTATGATCCTGCCATCGCGACTGCTCTTGAAAAAAACAAATCAAAGCTATTTTTTATGTATAGAGACCCGCGCGACCAAATCATTTCTTTCATTTTTTATTACATGAAAATCTACAACACCACAATCGATGTACACGATGCCATTACCGACTTGATTACTCAAGGAGCTTTATATGGTGAACGTCCTATCGTTAACCACAACATCAATGAACTCTATCAACGGTATTTACCATGGATGCAATATCCTGGAATCCTTAATATACGATTTGAAGATTTAGTTGGTTCTCGTGGCGGAGGATCTGATGAAAAACAACTTGAAACGGTACATGCAATAGCTCGTCATCTAGAATTAACTCGCTCTGATGAAGAATTAAAAATAGTTGCCGAGTCTCTTTTTGGCCCTAACTTAAGTCATACATTCCGACAAGGACAAATTGGTGGATGGAAAGAATATTTTACCGATGAACATAAACGATTATTTAAAGAAGTAGCAGGGCAATTACTTATTGATCTTGGGTATGAACAAGATCTGAATTGGTGATTAATGTTTAAAAAAATGGGGTGTACATAGTTAGTGTGTACATCCTATATTTTTATTTTCCTAAAACGATAAATTCATATTAAAAAGTGAAACCAAAATAAAAAATGATACGCTTATTAATACAGATTTCTACTTTAAGGATAAAACTATGATTTTTATGGATCCAACCAGTGATATAGGATTTAAAAAACTGTTTGCCAATATGGCTCATAAAGATATTTTGATCAGTTTTTTAAATAGTGTATTAGAGCGAACCGAAGGAAATAAAATTATTGATGTTACTTTGAATGACCCTAATAATCTTCCCGAAATGCGTGAAGCCAAAATGAGCATCGTTGATGTACGCTGTACTGATCAGAAAGGACATCAATATATTATTGAAATGCAAGTCGACACGCAAAAACATTATGCCCTTAGAGCTCAATATTACAGTTCTATCGCATTAAGCAGGCAACTTGCAAAAAAAGAAAACTATGAAGAGTTAGTGCCGGTTATTTTTATTGGTGTGCTTGATTTCGCACTTTTTAACAACAACCCTCATTATGTTAGTCATCATTTTATTTTAGATAGTAAAACCCATGCACATGAACTGAAACATTTAGAGTTTCATTTTATTGAGCTTAAAAAATTTAATAAAGAAGTAGATGAGGATAGTTCTATCATTGATAAATGGATTTATTTCTTTAAACATGCGGCAACATTGCAAAAAATTCCTTCTTCATTAAAAAACCCTGAAATTAAAGAAGCTTTTGACGTGCTTGAGCGAGGCAATTGGTCACTAGCAGAACTAGAAGCGTATGATCGTTATTTAGATGAAAGGCGTTCTTATGCAGGAAAAATACAATATGCCGAAGAAAAAGCTGAAGAAAAAAAGGCTTTAGAAATAGCTAAAAATCTTTTAGATATTTTAGATATTTCAACCATTGCTACAAAAACAGGTCTTAGCGTAGAGCAAATAAAAAAACTTAAAAATAAAAACAAATAAAATTGGTACATGCTATGCTACACTTTACAAAAAAACTTATCCTTTTTTTCTTGATTTATAATCCTATTGTTGCCGATACGATAGAAACGTTCTATGGACCTGTTGATGTACAAGAACCCGTTCTTTTAGAGTTAATAACAAGTCCAGCTTTTCAACGACTGAAAGGCATTCATCAATATGGCGTTAGTTACTACACAACACATTGTGAAAATTATACCCGCTATGATCATTCGCTCGGTGTTTTTTTCTTGCTTCGCATAAATAATTGCTGCTTAGAAGAACAAATAGCAGGGCTCCTGCATGATGTTTCACATACCGTTTTTTCACATGTAGGCGATTGGATTTTCAAACGACAACACCAAGAAGAAGATTACCAGACTCTTACGCACGGCAATTATCTTGAACGGAGTGGCTTGAGTGAAATTTTACACAAGTATGGCTACACCATTGAAGATGTTTTACCGAAAAAAGAACTATTTCCTGCTCTAGAACAACCTTTACCAACACTCTGCGCTGATAGAATTGATTACAACCTACAAGGGGCTTTTTATCAAGGATTTATTACCTATCAAGAAGCGGCACGCATGTTTTATGAAATCAAATTCATCGACGGCCAGTGGATCAGCAATGATTATGAATTACTCAAAAAACTGGTACGGTTTTCTCTTTTTATGTCTCAAGATTGTTGGGGAAGCGCAACAAATTATGTACATTCAATGTGGCTTGCTGAAGCAATTTTAAGAGGCCTCGATATACAGATCATACACATGGATGATATTCGTTTTGGTGTAGATCAAGAAATATGGAATTGTTTATTAGATTCCAATGACCATCTGATTCGAAAAAATATGCATATGATTTTACATGCATCTGATTATCACAATCTTGTTGGCACTAAACAAGAAGCAAATCTTTTGGTTACCAGTAAATTTAGAGGGATCGATCCTTTTGTTATAATTGACGGGAAACGAGTTCGCTTAACCACCACCGATCCTGTACTAGCCGAAGAATTTCAAATCGCTAAAAATAGAATGTGTGATGGTTGGGCTATAAAAATTAATACTGCAATTATCGATGGTCAACCAGCAAACATCCTATTATAATCAATAAATCTTTTTATATCGTTGCAAATCACTCTCTACATTCCTTATGATAGCTTTAATTTAAATCCCATACGGAGAGTGTTAATGAATTTTGTATTAAAAAACATATACCGCTGCGTTTCATTTGCCGCATGTATATCATTTTTTTTATACACAGCAAAGATGGATGCTGCTCTTTCTCCGCAAAATCATCTACGTAGTAGCTCAATTCCAGAAACAGTTGCAACTGCATATAACTACCGTTCCAGCCTGCAAGCCCTTGATTACACTATCGACGCTGCGCATAAACAACTCGCAGTCGATCTTTCTGGATATCTTCCACATATCAGTACAGAAATATCATTCACTAAATTTCCTAACGTTTTTTCAAGTAACTTATTTAGCCCCACAACAGCTTTAACTAAGACCAACAAAATCTTTAATCTCAGTTGCGATCTTTTATTACTCGATTTTGCAGGACCTTATGCTCATTATAAAATTTCAAAACAAAAAATCGATATCGCACAGCTCCATAAAGAAAGCCATAAAAAGAGAATACGGTTTGAAGTCGAGCAAACAGCGCTTAATTCCTGGGCTCTCAAACAAAAAGAAAAAACTATTGCAGCACTAGATAATGCATCAATTTTTTCCATAAACAATGCAAAAGAATCAAAAAACATTGGTCTTATTGATATTACCCAATGGAGCGGCCAATGTGCTGCATTTAAACAAAGCGGTGCAACAATTGAAAACTATCACGAACAGGTGCAACAAACATTAGACACATTAAACAGTTTTATCGAAAGTCCTACCGCATACCAACCTGATGACTACGCTACCCATGATTTTATCGCCACTGCTATTGAGCAGGCGCAACAACATCCTGTAGAGCATTATCTTGAACTCGCTTATAAGAATCGCAGTAGCCTTGCTATACAAGATGTACACATTAAAATCTCATGCATGGAGCAAAGTTTATTAAAAAAATCGTACATACCCACCGTTTCACTATCAGTACAAGTGGCAAAAAACAGCCATGATCATGGCAAGCTGTTTATATCCCGTTTTGACAAAGTAGCCTGGGGAGTATTTACCAACATAACCTGGAATTTTGACGGTGGTACCAATGCTTTTAAAGCTGATCAAGCAAATGCGCAAATACTTGCCGCGCAGTCAGAAAAACGAGCATTGCAGGTATCCATCACCAATGAAGTACAAACGACATACTATGATTTACAACAACTACTGGAACAAAGGAATGCACAAAAAACAGCGCTACTTGATGCACAGACCAAGTACAAACGAAAACAGATAGAGTTTGAAACAGGATTATTATCATCTTTAGAACAAGCACAAGTCGACCTCGATTGGGCAAATGCACGATTCAACTTCATCAATATTGAAGTTGCAACAGCAAAAAAATATAGAGAGCTATTATTTGTATCTGGCTATCCATCACACTATATATAGGAATACATCTATGATAAATACGATAATGAATAAAATAATATATACCTGCTTTTTATGTAGCTTTATGCTACTTCTTGGTTTTTCAATTCATGAGTTTCTTCCTACAAAAAAAACTCATGAACTTTTCAGTACAGAAAAACCATTAATAACAACTATAACCAATGAAATTCGTGCACGAGGAAAATTAGAAGTGACTGACCTTCTTAAAATAGGTAGTAAAATTCCTGGCACTATTTTAAAAATGTATTATCAAGAAGGCGCACATGTAAAAAAGGGAGATCTTCTTGCCGATATTGATGATGGTAAAAGTGATACTGAAGTTCTACAAAGCGCTGCAGAGCTTAAACGACTAAAGGCTCTGCTTGCATATCAAAAATCATATTATACACGCCAGCAAGTTTTGTATGAAAATGGTTATATTTCACAGGATGCATTTGAACAAATAGAACGGGATTATAAAGTGGCGCAAGCAAATGTTGAAGCAAAACAGGCCAATCATCAACAAATAGTTCTCCTTTTTGATAACAAAAAAATCATTGCTCCAGAAAATGGATTCATACTTACAAAAAACTCAACTGAAAGTGAAACTGTTACCAATTCATCTCCCGCAACTATTCTCTACTCTCTCGCAAAAAATTCATCTATGGAAGCGCAGTTGGAAATTGATGAACCATATATTGGCAACGTCACTATTGGCACTCCGGTAACGCTTTCTTTTGACGCACTGCCTCATCAAATCATCAAAGGAACTATAACCTCAATCGGCAACGCTCCTATTAAATCTGGTGGCATGGTTAGTTATACTGCAATCGTACCAGTTGATAATTCTGAAAAACTATTCCGACTTGGTATGAGTACCAATGCGCATATCATTTTAGCCTCCACTGAAAATGCAGTAACTGTACCACAGTATGCTTTTGCTATATCTCAATCTATGATTAAAGATATTGCAGCAAAGCTACAATACTCAGTTCATACAATAGATGATGATAGTAAACAACAAAATAATTCCTTGAAAAAGGTTAAATATCTTTGGATATATAAAGATCATGCATTTTATGAAAAAGCAGTCACTATTGGTACACAAAATATTTTATCCGCCCAAATTACTTCTGGAATTGATGCTCAAGCGGATATAGTCATGGACGTTATACAACAAAATCTAAACAGTAGATATTAGAAAAAGGAAACAACATGAATATGCATATTCTTATTAAACACGCATACCACACCATACGCACCCATGCCGTACAATCATTACTGACAACACTAGGAATTAGCATTGGCATTGCGGTAGTTATTGTAACTGTTTCAATCAGCAATGGCATCGAACAAACTACACACACTGAATTAACAGCTTTATCAGAAGGGGGTTTAGTTATTGTTCCTGATAATATAACACAACGGGGAGCAATATCATTGAATGATATTGCTACAAATAATACAACATTAACAGAGGCTGATTTTCAAGCACTACAACAACTACTATCGCAGGATATCCTAGCAATTTCTCGAGGGTATATAACGAATACAACAATAGAACAGGGGCGAAATATCATAATCCAACAAATCATTGGTGCAGATCCTGCAATTTTTAACATTAAAAATCTAACGCTTCAAAAAGGAGCTTTTTTTACACAACAGCACATAGAACAATATGAACCAGTCGTGGTTTTGGGATATTCACTTAATCACAAGCTCTTTGGCAACGCGCATTCAATCGGTGCAACAATCCGCATATTTAACAAGCTATTTACGGTTATTGGTATAATGAATCCAATTGCTCACCTTGCAGGGCTCAGCGATCCTAACAACGATGCATTTATACCCTCTACTACTGCGCAAATTTATGCCCAAAAAGCAGGGGTTAGAAAGGGAAATCTTAATTTTATTGCACTACAAGTCAATCAAAAACAGAACAACAACAAGACAATCACAAGAAAAATTAAACAAATTTTACAAACGCTACACAAAAAAACTCCCGACATCCCTGATGATTTTACCATTTTAGATCACACCGCTCTTGCCAAATCTACAAATAAAACATCAAATATGATAAGGATTTTTGGTTTTATTGCCGGATTACTTGCGTTATTTGTTGGTGGAATTGGTGTTATGAATATTATGCTACTATCAGTTCGTGAACGCACACGAGAAATCGGCATCAAATTGGCTTTAGGAGCCACGCAACAAATGATTCAATTACAATTTCTTATTGAAGCGATTATGCTTTGTCTGTTTGGCGCATTATTTGGTGTCATTCTTGGCATTATCATACAACTGGTCCTCAGTCACACTATGCATGTCCCCACTAAATTAGAGATATACCCTATCATCATCGCTCTATGGACTACGACACTCATAGGCTTATTTTTTGGTTACCAGCCTGCACATCAAGCATCATTAATGAATCCTGCCGATGCATTACTTGGTAAAAGAAGGTAATAAGATGGCATTTCTTAAAACAGAAAATATCTGCAAACAAGTAATAATAGATAAAAGTGTTATACCAATCTTGCGCAACATCTCGTTTTCCATCGAACCAGGAGAATTTATAACGCTTGCAGGGCCTTCCGGATCCGGCAAATCAACCCTCATTAATATTCTAGGCTGCCTAGATATGCCTTCAAGTGGGACTTATTCCATTGATCAAACAGATGTATCTCGCATGAATCCAAATCAACTTGCTGCTATACGAAACAAAACAATCGGCTTTATTTTTCAACAATTTAATTTGTTGCCCGACTTAACTGCAGTAGATAATGTAGCTCTCCCTCAATTATACGCAGGATTTTCAGAACCCTCTGCACGTATAAATGCTCTTGCCCAACTTGAAGCCGTTGGGCTTAAAGATCTTGCATATCGCTTTCCTTATCAACTTTCTGGTGGGCAGCAACAGCGGGTTGCTATTGCGCGAGCCCTTATCAATAATCCTGCTATTATTCTTGCGGATGAACCGACCGGTAATCTTGATTCAAAGGCTGGCCTACAAGTTATGAAATTATTGACCGATCTTAATAATAACAATAATTGCACCATTGTTATGGTAACTCATAATGCAACACTAACCAAGCATGCAAATCGCATTATAACATTGCTCGATGGAACAATAACCGATGATACAAAAACAGGTTGATTACCTATAATCAACCCAAAATAGAATATTTAAAAAAATAAAGAACGCATACCATTTAAGTTATGCGCTCTTTATTTTCAAAATAAAAAAAGGATATTTTTAGCATCCGCCACGATTGCAACGTCTTGTAGCACACGCTTTGCGCACACAAGCTTTTTTGCATTTCTTTTTTGGCGGGCATGCAGGTTTTGCTTTGCAAACTTTTTCGCATCGTGGTTTACGCACACATGGGCGACATCCACCTGCAAAACTTGGTGTGCTAGCAAAAGCCATTACAGCTACTAAACTAGTCATTAACATTTTCTTTAACATAATACCTCCTTAACTTAATAAGAGTATTGTAACATTAGTCACGGTTACGACGTGTTGTATCGCAACGTTTCTTAGCACATGGTTTAGGGCAAGTTTTTTTGCAAGGAGTTTTGCACCGTCTTGTTTTTTCAGTAACCGTTGTGCATTTTTCTGTGCATATGTCTGGTTGTTTTACGCAAACTGTTTCGTATATGTCTGGTTGTTTGTCACAAACTGTATGGCATTTGTCCGGCTGTGGTACACAAACTTCTCTGTATACTGGTGGCTGTTTTTTGCAAACTTCATGACATTTGTCCGGTTGAGGCTCATAAAACTTTTCACATGTTGTTACTGGTTTAGCGCATGGACCGCATCCCGCTTTTTCACCATTTCTCCATCCTGCAAAACTTGACGAGCTAGATAAAGCCATTACAGACACTAAACTAGCCATTAACATTTTCTTTAACATACATATCTCCTTAATAAGAGTTTCTGGTATAAACATTTATTACATAAGAATATGGTAACAGTATTCTATTTGAAAAATCAAGAATTGAATTATAAAATTTGAAAACCCCGACTATTACGATATAATCAAGCTTGTTGACAATAAAAATTGACCCTGTAATGTTAGACGTGCGAAGATATATTTATAATTAACCGTTATAAATCAAAGGATTATAATGAAATCGTTCATAGCCGTAATTGGATTAGCCTCGTTTTTAAGCTTAGCTTCACCTATTTTTGCCCAAGTTCAAGAAGTAACCTCTAAGGCACAATACGATACCATCGTAGCCAACAACAAGGGTAAATTGGTAGTTGTAGACTTTTACGCCCCTTGGTGCGGACCATGCAAAGGTTTTACCAAGGTATTCAATGCATTAAGCGATACCTATCCTGCGGTGGTGTTTGTCAAAGTTAACATTGATAACGTACCTGACCTAGCAGCTCAATATTCAGTCAGCTCAATACCTACCTTTAATTTTGTTAAAAATAATGCCGTGGTTTGTACCATTTCAGGCGCAGATAAAAAACAGGTAGAAGAAACTATAAAAAAACATCAGTAACTCCTAATACTGCTTTGGCTTTAGTGCTTATTCTAAAACAAAAGCTATACTTGAGAGCTAAGAAAAAATTAAGGCTACATGCAAAAAACATGTAGCCTCTTTTATATACAATAAATATAGATACTATTCCCAATCAAGCGAACCAGCTGTCTGATACTCTGTCACTCGAGTTTCAAAGAAATTTTTCTCTTTGCTCAAATCTGTTGCTTGTGACATCCACGGGAATGGATTTTCTCTGCCATATACCTTTGGTAAATCAATGCGCTCAAGACGTCTATCTGCAATATGTTCTACATAATTGCAAAACTGTTCTGCATTAATTCCTAATAAACCCTGCGGGCACGCATCAATTGCATAGGCTTTTTCTAAAGTTACTGCATGTTTAATAAGATCAACAAGTTCCTGTTGGAATTGTTCCGTCCAAATTTCAGGGTTTTCAACTTTAATCGTGTTAATCAAATCGCAACCAAATGCAAGATGCAAGCTCTCATCACGCATAATATATTCAAACTGCTCGCCAATGCCCACCATTTTATCCTGCCGCTTTAATGCAAGCATCATGGCAAATCCAGCATAGAAGAAAATCCCTTCCATGATCACATAATATCCAATCAGATCATGCAGAAACTTTTGAATGTTCGCTGGCGAATCAGTTTTAAAAGTAGGATCAAAAAGTGATTTCGTTAATTGGACCACAAAATCATCTTTTTCTTTAATAGATTCAATAGATTCATACATAGTATAAATCTCTTCAGGATCAAGCCCCAATGAATCGCAACAGTAAATAAATGTGTCTGTATGTACCGCCTCTTCATATGCTTGACGCAAAATATATTGGCGACATTCAGGATTGGTCACATGCTGGTATACTGCAAGTACCAAATTATTTGCTGTCAATGATTCTGCTGTGGAAAAAAATCCTAAATTCCACAAAATCATACGTCGTTCTGTTGCACTTAATACGGTATCAGACTTCCATTGTTCAACATCTCGTTGCATCGAAATTTCTTCAGGAGTCCAGTTATTCGCAACTCCATCTTTGTAATGCTGACGCGCCCACAAATAGGTCATCGGTAAAATCTTATTTGGATTTACCGTTGAATTATTAATAACACCCTTTTGAATCATCTAATTTTCCTTGCGTTACTGACACGATTCACATTCTTCTTCGTTTAAAATACTACACGCATTAGCCATAGTTGCAGGCGATTGCGGCATTTCATCCACATACTTTCCCATTTCTGCCATAGTTGCAGGAATTTGCCGCACATCCGAGCTCATTGCACTATCAACAGATGTGTACTGCCTTTTTTGCGTATAGCCAAACTTTTTCGCATCCAATGTCGATTTTTCAATCTGACTTGCACCAAGCGTACGCAAATAATACATAGTCTTGATTCCCATTTTCCACGCATTTTCATAAATAGCACTCAGCTTTTTACCCGATACACCCTGCATAAACACGTTATGAGATTGGCTCTGGTCAATCCATTTTGAACGGGCAGCAGTCAACTGCAATAACCATTCAGGATCAATTTGAAATGCTTCTTTATATTTATCTTTCAAATGTTGTGGAATTTCTTCGATCATGGCAACGTTACCATCCATATACTTAAGTTGATTAAGCATATCTTGGTTCCACATATTTAGCTTCTTTAAATCCTCAATTAGGTATCGATTAACAACCGTGAATTCACCCGTCATATTCGCTTTAACGTATATATTTTTATAAATAGGCTCTATACACGGGAAACAGCCAACAATATTTGAAATCGTTGCTGTTGGCGCAATAGCCATACAGTTTGAGTTTCTCATACCATACTGTTTTACATGCTCACGCACAGGGGCCCAATCAAGCATTCCTCCGCGACGCACCTCAATAGGCATACCACGCTCCTGCTCAAGAAGCTCAATGGTATCATGCGGAAATAGATTGCGATCCCATTTTGAACCCTTATACGATCCATATGCACCGCGCTCTTTTGCAAGTTGTGAAGAAGCTGCAATCGCAAAATAGGAAATCGCCTCCATAGAAGTATCAGCAAATTCTAAAGCACGAGGATCATCAAATGGAATATCCAAAAGATACAATGCATCCTGTACGCCCATAACGCCAAGCCCAACGGGACGATGTTTAAAGTTTGCATTTTGCGCTTCAATAGTTGGATAAAAGTTCAAATCAATAACGTTATCAAGAATGCGCATAGCAGTGGAAATTGTTTTTTGTAACAATCCTTGATCCAGTCTTCCATCCACGATATGAAGGCCAAGGTTAACTGATCCCAAATTACAAACCGCAGTTTCGTCCTCTGAAGTATTAAGCAAAATCTCGGTACATAAATTCGATGCATGAATTACTCCTGCATGATCTTGCGGCGAGCGAATGTTAGAAGGATCTTTAAACGTTATCCATGGATGACCTGTTTCAAACAAACGGCTTAACATCTTACGCCATAATTTTGCTGCAGAAACAACCTTAAATTTCTCTATTACACCTTCTTGTGCTTGTTTTTCATATTCTGCATAGCGCTTTTCGAACTCTTTACCATAGATATGATGCAAGTCTGGTGCTTCATCAGGAGAAAAAAGAGTCCAGTTATCATCAGCAAAAACCCGTTTCATAAACAAATCTGGTATCCAGTTTGCCGTATTAATATCATGAGTTCTTCGACGCTCATCACCGGTGTTTTTGCGCAAATCAATAAAATCTTCGATATCCAAATGCCACGTTTCTAAATAAACAACCGCAGCACTGCGCCGTTTACCACTTCTATTAATTGCAGCAGTTGTATCATTTGCAATTTTTAAAAACGGAATAAGACCCTGACTTTCTACTTTAATACTCTTAATGTTAGCACCCGTTGCACGCACATTAGTCCAATCCGTTCCTATCCCCCCAGACCATTTTGATAACTGCGCATTATCACCGTAACATTTAAAAATATGCTTTAAATCGTCTGATACAGTATTTAAAAAGCATGAGCTTAACTGCGCCCGCACTAATCCAGAATGTAATAATGTTGGAGTGCTCGGAACATACAGAAATTGAGAAAACGCATTATAAAACTCGACTGCTTTTTCATTTTTATTTGATTCATTAAGCGAAACTCCCATTGCAACACGCATAAAAAATACTTGCGGCAATTCCAATCGAGTCCCTTCATGCTTGGTAAAATAACGCTCATACAGGGTTTTAAGTCCCATATAATCAAGCAACTCATCACGCTCAGGGCGTAGATGCTGCGCTAAATATTCAAGATCAAATGAATTCATCTGGGTGTCATAAACCTTTTGTTCAACAGCATGCTTAATGTTATTCACAAATGAAGCTTTATAAGCATCACTCACGTTGCTGGTAACAATCGATTCTCGCACAACTTCTTTATATAATTTTTTAAGCAAAAGTCGTGCGGATACATAACTATACCCAGGATCTCGTTCAATCAGTCCTGTTGAAGCCAAAATAAGTGCATCATCTATTTCGTTCGTCATTATGCCATTGAAGATATTCTTCATCGTTTCTTGAATAATATCTTCAACTACTATAAATGCCTCATGCCCCTTAGATGCCCATGCGATCTCTTGTCGCCATTTTTCCACATTAAGTGGTTCGATCGTTCCATCACTTTTGGTGATCGATATAATTTTTGCAAAATCTTCCATAGCCAAACCCTTCTTAATTAAAAAAAGTTACTCTTTACTCCGCACATCATACAGACACCTCACCTGCGCAACAACACATCTCATTCATTTTTTAAACAAAAAAAATCGGACAAATGGAAAACCTCCACTTATAGATATCTTATAAATGTAACGCTTTAAGCGCCCATTATCAAATAGATTTTTTAACTTTTTTTCTGAAAAATTATTCTTCAATTTTTTCGTTGCGAATATCGAATCTTATTTCTTTCTGAAAGAATCCCTTCTTAAAAAACAATGCTTGACACCCAACGACCATCAGCAGAATTCACCTGTTTACCTTATTAATCAATGCAAACAAGTCAACAAACCACTTTTATAACTTAATATAAAGCTCTAAAAGAAAATATTTGAATGGTCGAGTCTCATGTGGACGCGGCCATTCAAATGTCTTTAGGCGAAACTCAGACTAATTCAGAATTGGCACATGGATAAGCGTTGGATTTGGTTGATATAAGAAAGCAAGCTGTGCCTGCTTATAAAAACTATCAAGACCATCATTTATTTTTTTAGTAAATGCTGCAGCAGATAAAGTACCCGCCAAAAATTCACGCACCGCTAATGTCCCGACAGCTTTATCAAAATTAACCCCAAAAGAACATGTAACTCCTGCTTTTTTAAAAAGCACCAAAATTTTCATAAAAAGCGTAAACGAATGTACTTTATTGATGTCCGAAAAGTGGAGCGATAATCCTTGAAACCAATCTTTCTTTTTTTCATTGTAGTATCGGTATGGAGACCCATTAATGTGCATTTCACCTAATAATTTTTGTAGCTGCTGCCAAACCGTTTGATCTATTTTCATTTTTTCAGAAAGCATAATGCATTGAAAAGCTTTATCTGTTCCAACCCCAATATGGAATGGATCAATATCACCTAATAATCCTAAAAAACTATATCCATAACAAGAATTTGCACTTTGTATGTTCGGAGAAAGTCCAACAAGCAACTTCCCTTGAATACCCTTGCTGCGTTCATACCCGCTCATTTTTATCACATGCAATTCAACTGCATCATGCAATAACATTTTATTAAAATATAAAGCAAGCTCACCGATTGTCATAGCATGTCGAACAGGAATCGATGCAATGGATATAAATGAAATTAGTCCATCATCTACTAATGGACCTTCCATATTGCATCCCAATGGGTTAGGGCGATCAAGCACTACCACCCGCTTTTTAAAATGAGCAGCTGCTTTCATTAAGTGGAATAATGTGGAGATATACGTATAATGGCGCATACCAGAATCTTGCATGTCGAAAATAATTACATCTACTGGATCCAACGTTTGTTGTGTTATTTTTTTACCCGTATCTCCCGCATATAAACTAAAAATCGAAACACCTGTGCTGCCATCCACTGAGTCTTTTACCTTTAGCTCAGCACCGACTGTTCCCGTTATTCCATGTTCAGGTGTAAAAATTGCACACAGATTAATTCCTTTTGCCTTCAGTATGTCAATCGTCCTTTTGCCCAATTGATTAACGCCGGTCTGATTAGTTGCAAGACCAACACGTTGACCCGCAAGCCATGCAACAAATGCAGGAGAAATATTTTCAACGCCCAATTGAAAAACGTTCGCGCAACAAGGCAAACATGACAATATTAACAATAGTATACGCTTCATAGCTCGCACTCCACTTATACAAGAATCATCTTCTCTTTTTCTAAACCCGTAGGAGAATTATTATTCTCGTTACACACGGAATACATTGTTGGTTTATTGTCAATAACATTAAGCTGCACGTGATACAGAAATAACCACGGAAAAAACAACGACATTAAAAAAATAAAAAACACGCGCAAAACCGCTATCGAATAATTGCTTACTACTTTAATACCCTTTAACATTGCTCCCCCCTTAAAAAATACTACTTTACTACCCTATTTATTTTTACATTGATACTTACTCTAACAATATAATTATTTTTATTGCAAGTAATTTCTAATAAGAAATAGCATTCTATCGTTTTATAAGCAAATACCCCTTCCAAATCGCCCATATTCCATTGGACTATAGGCGATTGCAAAAAAAATCAAACAACGTAGTATAATAGTGATACAAAATACTGATTCTAGCTTTTTTTCAAAAATACAATATGAAACATTTTATTGGATAAACATATCCGAGGAGTACATAAAATGTCCCGTAATTATATCTATATTCTCGGTTTTGCCGCAGTTTTTGCGCCTCTGCCTACCCATTGCGAAAGCTTTACTGACACCATCAAAGAAAAATTACTATTTAATACCGTCTACTATGGCCGCGATACCTCCCTTGCGCAGCTTACCGTAAAAACATTGCTTGCCCAAGGCACCAACCCCAATGTCAGAGATAGCAATCAAAGCACTCCGTTAATGTTTGCCTCTTATTACGGATATAAAAACATAGTAAAAGCGTTGCTTTCGAACTCTTACACCGATATTAACGCGATCAACATGATCAATGAAACCTCGCTCAAATGCGCCTGTCGCACAGGACATGCTGACATTGCAGAATGGCTTTTAAAAGCTGGTGCAGATCATACCGTTATCGATAGTCACATGGGAAATAACGCTCTTCTTGATGCCATTACAAAGGGGCATAAAGAAATTGTACGGCTACTCCTACTGCACAATGCTGATATAGCCCATACCAATTTCCAAGGGCAAAATGCTTTAACGTGCGCCCCTAATCAAGAAATAAGAAACATAATTCTGATATATGCTCATATTAACAATATCGCCATTGAATCTTTACAAGAATCTACCTCTGATAACTTCGCACCTTCCACCCGTACAGAAGTTATGCAGGCTATCATGAACCTGCCTATCTCACAAAGCAGCAAAAATACATTGTATAAAGAAGTAATGAGCGCGGATCCTTTTGGCAGCAATAAAGCGTACCTTGATATAGTTTTTTCATTACCATGGAATCGCTATACAAAAGAAAATATAGATCCCGTTATTGTAGAAAAAGCTCTCAATGAAAAACATTTTGGCCTCACTGATGCTAAAAACGAAATACTTGAATACATTGCCCTGCGCGCATTTGCCAAGGATGCTACTCCTCAAATACTATGCCTTGTGGGTCCTCCTGGAACCGGAAAGACATCGATCGCAGAATCAATAGCACGCAGCTTAGGAAGAAAGTCGGCCCGCATATCTGTTGGTGGAATACACGATGAATGTGAAATACGAGGATTCCGTCGCTCTTTTATCAGTGCACGACCAGGACGACCGATTACTGCAATTCAACAAGCTGGCACATGCAATCCCGTAATAATTATCGACGAAATTGATAAGATAAACACAATGAGCGGATATGGCGGCGATCCTTCAGCGGCACTATTAGAACTATTTGATCCTGAACAAAACTCGCAATTTAGTGACAATTACCTTGGCATTCCTTACGATTTTTCAAAAGTGCTTTTCATTGCTACCGCAAATAACAAAAGTAAAATTCCTGCGCCCTTGCTTAACCGCATGAAAGTTATCGATTTAAATGGCTACACCATTAAAGAGAAAATAATTATCGCTCAAACCGTTCTTATCCCGAAACAAATAGCACTTATGGGCTGGCAAGATCATAACATCACGTTCCAAGATGAAGCCCTTACCTTACTCTTTCAACAATACACAAAAGATGCTGGTATGAGAGAGGCGCAGCAGCATATACAATCGATTTTTGCAAAACTCGCTCAAGCATATCTGAAAGGGGAAGAAATAACGACTATAACACCAGAACATATCAAACAGTTTTTCGGTGCTCCTTTGCTAGAAGATAGTTATGCAGCACAACAATTTCAATCATCAAAAGATCTCGCTTCGATGTATATGAAAGTAAAAACGCTCCCCATAGCCGATCAATACAAAATCAATCTCTATGAAGAGATCGATAATGCAGGGACAGCAACTAGGCTTGATCAAGATTCCATAACTAAAAAACACCTTGAATTTGTGTTCTCATTACCATGGCACTATAGGACGCAAGACAACTTAGACATGGAGCAAATTAAAGAAAAGCTCAATACATCTCATTACGGTATGGATGAAATAAAAGAAGAGCTCCTAGACTTTATAGCCACGCTTACTATAAATAAAGATCTAAAATCTCTCCCCGTACTTGGTTTGTATGGCCCACCAGGGATCGGTAAAACATCAATAGCAAGATCTATTGCCGAAAGTTTAGGAAGAAAATTCATTAAAATATCACTGGGCAGCGTGCAGTATCAATCCACATTGCGGGGAAATCCTCGAGTATACGTCAATGCTACTGCAGGCGAAATCATCAACGCCATAAAAGAATGCGGATCGAGCAATCCTGTGATAGTGCTTGATGAGATCGATAAAACAAATGACTCAGTATATGCTACGCTACTCGAAATTCTTGACCCTGAACAAAATAGTCAATTTAAAGATCAATATCTTGATATTCCTTATGATCTTTCAAAAGTCCTCTTTATTACGACCATGAATGATGCCAGCCAAGTGCCATGGCCTCTCCTTGATAGAATGCAAATCGTCACCCTTGCTGGCTACACACTAGAAGAAAAAAAATCGATCACAGAGACATGTTTAATAAACCAGGTTAAAAAAGATATTGGTCTTAATGACACCACTCTCTCTTTTGAAGAAAATGCATTAACTAATATTATTCAAGATTACACGCTAGAGACAGGAGTACGACAACTGAAACGTACCATTCGCAAGTTACTTTCAAAAATTATCACCTACCATTTGACTACTAACACTCCAATGGAAAAAGAGATATTTATCACTGCCGACATGTTAATCGAGCATTTGGGTGAACCTCTTATACAGAACCCGCTTGAATCACAAGAAGATATGGTTGGTATTGTTAATGGATTGTATTGGTCTCCAGTAGGGGGCGGGATTACTAAAATCGAAGCTGCGTTAATTCCTCGTACAACACATGACACAGAATTATTAAAACTAACTGGACAGATGAAAGAGGTAATGCAAGAATCTGCAAACATTGCATTAAGCTACGCACGTGAACACGCTCAAGAACTTGGTATCGATCTAACTCTGCTTGATACACACTTCATTCACATTCACGCACCAGCAGGAGCCACACCAAAAGATGGGCCATCTGCCGGTATAACCATGCTCACCGCAATCGCATCTGTTTTAACAAACAAAAAAGTAGATGCAAGCTGTGCTATGACCGGCGAACTTAATTTACGCGGACAAGTAACTGCTATCGGCGGCGTCAATGAAAAACTACTCGGCGCAAAACAAGCTGGTATAATGCACGTCTTCCTTTCAGAAGAAAACATACCTGATTTCAAAAAAGCAGAGAAAAAGGGCATTACGCAAGGCATGACCATCACATTCGTAAAAAATGCAAAAGAAGTGTTAGATCAAGTATTAATCGACTAAACAGAAAAATCAGATTTTAAGTGTAGATCAGGGGGAATAACTATTCCTCCTGGTTTGCTTTTTACCACTTTTTACATTAAAAACAAAAAACTCGACGGTATGGAAAAAAGATTATATTTTACTCACAACTATCAATCTCCATACTCTCAGATGAGGCTTTTTATGAAAAATATAAAAACAATCACCTTCGTAATCATATTATGCTCTACCCTTGTACACACCGCTCTATATTCGGCTGCAATAGAAAACACTCCTACTGACACTCACGCAATTGAACAACTCAAAAACTCAATCGCTCATTCCACTAAAATGTCCACCCTCTACGCAATGGTACACAGCGCTATAATTAAACATCATAAACAAGCAGAACCAGAAAGGCATGAGGGCACTGAAAGAGATCTATGATCTGACTGTATGCATCAATTAAATCTCCTCGAGAAGGCCAGCCAAGTCTTGGAAATTCAGGAAAAAATCCCAGCAAACTGCAGCGCTAATGATGATTCTTCTTCATTATACTCGAGCAACGATTATCATACCGCACTAGAGCATCATAAATCTTGTCTAAATGATTACTTGACTGCTTCAGAAAGAGCGGCGGGAGGACAGGTGGAAGCTGCGAACATCCTAAACCTAAGACGTTATCTAGACCCTATGTTACAAACCGCAAATCTGATTGCAAACAGAATGAGGGTAAAAGCTCCGTCTTGGCGAAAAATCTTACCTACACAAAAACCATCTCTAAAGGATGCAGGAATGCTTAAAAATCCCTTCTGGGGACTTGCTTTTGCTGCTGCCGCAAGATTATACCGGGGGCAGGTAAACAATGCACCAGTTGCCACCTGGGCGCAAAAGGTAGGGGTAGCACATGCTGGCATATTGGCATTATATAATACTCACGCCTATTGGAAACAACTCAACAATCACAATCTCATAAAAGATTTCAAAAAATCTCATCTTACGCTCGCTGCAAAGCGCTAATATTTTCCAAAAAAAGGTACTGCATATTCCTATCTAGATTATAAAAATGCATTTGAATTGAATAAGAGGGGGCTGATGGCTCCCTTTGTGCTTTCCCAATACCTGCATACATAATCTTCTTGCCAATAGATCCATAAAAATAGATACTTTCTCTTGTTTAACAAAAGTCAGGATTTATTATGATACAAAAAAGAAGCATACCACTCATAACACTTTTTATTTTCAGCACATTATCTATTATCGTCACTACAGCGGAACATCCAATGCCCGCAATCATATTTGCTCCTGGTGCCTTAATCGCATATATGATTTTTTATCTACATTGGCTTGTAACCACTAAAAATGAATTAAACTGCCGGGGAGCATCCATCCCAACTGCGTGGTTCATTATCATACCCTTCTTAAATATTTATTTCTTTTATAAGTACTCACAGGCTTTTTCACGGTATATCCTGAATGGCAAGGCAAGCACTACTCTCGGATGCTTCTTATTAATTTTCTTTATGCAACCAATCGCTATAATAATCTTGCAAATGCAACTCAATAAATTAGCTAGGTCCGAACCTACATCTATAGATTGAACACAGCACCATATATACCTCAAGCCCCTGTTTTAGTTATTATCAGTTACTGCTATAATGGTTGGTATGGAAAAAAAACCTTTATTTAAATTACATTCCCCCTATCTCCCAGCAGGCAGCCAGCCAGAAGCGATCAAACAACTCGTTGAAGGAAGACCTGGACAATCAACTCTTTTGGGCGTTACCGGCTCTGGAAAAACCTTTACTATTGCCAATGTTATCGCGCAACAAGATAAGCCCGTATTGGTGCTCTCACCTAATAAAACCTTGGCTGCACAGCTCTATGAGGAATTTTCTCTCTTTTTTCCTGAAAATAAAGTCTGCTATTTTGTCAGTTATTATGATTATTATCAGCCAGAATCATACCTGCCGGCACAAGATATTTATATACCCAAAGAAACCAAAGTTAATAGTGAAATTGATCGCTTACGTGTAGAGGCAGCCGCATCATTGGTTAATAGACAAGACACCATCGTAATTGCATCAGTTTCTTGTATTTACTCGTTAGGTAATCCCGCTGACTATAAAAACCTCGCGTTATCGTTAAAGGTCAATCAAACCATATCGCGCGCAGAACTCATTCATAAACTGATTTACATTCAATACAAGCGTAATGATATAGAAAAAATGTCAGGTACTTTCTCTGTAACGGGTAATACCATTACTGTACTACTGCCATACCAAAAAGATGCGCTACGCATCGAACTATTTGGCAACGAAATCAGCACGCTTCAATGGATCAGTAAACAAAACAACCAAGTGATGCATGAGTTGGATAACACAGTCATATTTCCTGCTAAACATTTTGTGACCCCTAAGCATCGCATGGATGCTGCCATTCAAAGCATCGAACAAGAGCTTGCGCAATGGGCGCCACAACTTAAAAATCCTATTTACCGTGAGCGCATAGAAAAACGAGTTGCTCATGACGTTGAAATGCTTCGTGAAGTGGGATACTGCTCTGGAATTGAAAATTACTCTGTCCATTTTGATGGGCGCATCTCTGGGCAAAAGCCATACACGCTTTTTGATTTCTTTGGTAACGATTTTTTAACCGTTGTCGATGAATCCCATATTGCACTCCCTCAGCTGCGCGGCATGTACGCGGGAGACAGAGCACGTAAAAAAGCATTAATTGAATTTGGCTTCCGACTGCCTTCTGCCTATGACAACCGCCCACTACAATTTGACGAAATTGAACAGTATTTTAAAGATGCGGTATTTATATCGGCTACACCAGCAGAATATGAATTAACTCATTCAGACCAGATTGTTGAACAAATTATTCGTCCAACGGGACTCGTTGACCCAATTATCGAAATCCATCCACGTCCTGGACAAATCGATCATCTCATTTCTGAAATTAATCAAACAACCGAAAAAGGTTTCCGTACCTTAATAACTGTACTTACCAAAAAGCTTGCTGAAGAACTCGCGCGCTATCTGCAAGAACAAAAAATTAAAGTCTGCTATCTACATAGCGATCTAAAAACGCCTGAGCGCACGGAATTGCTCCAAAAATTACGCCTAGGGGTCTTTGATTGTTTGGTTGGAGTCAATCTACTCCGAGAGGGACTTGATCTTCCTGAAGTTGCCCTGGTTGCGATTATGGATGCAGATATAGAAAGTTTCTTACGCGACAAACGATCATTAATTCAAACTATCGGTCGAGCCGCTCGTAATACCGAATCAAAAGTCATATTTTACGCCGATTCCATTACTGGATCGATGCGCGCTGCGATAGATGAAACCAGCAGACGACGTACCTTGCAGCAAGATTTCAACAAAGAACATGGCATTACTCCAAAAACAGTCCTGCGCGAGGTTACCAAAAGCATTGCTAACATCCAAAAGGCAATTGCTGCTGCTTCGGCAGGTAAAAAGAAAAAGAAAGAAGAGACGGCAACCCAGCTACCTACCTTGCAAGAGATCATTGCAATCGAACAAAAGATGCATGAGGCCGCTGCTCGCTTTGATTTCGAACAGGCTATAGAGCTGCGAGACCAACTCAATAAAATGAAGCGCTTGCTGCAGTAGCATCCACACAACAGCCGCTACCCACAAACACACACATCCAAGCTTTACTCATGGAATCGAATTTTAACCATTCCAAGACGGGGTTTTCCCTACGCGGACCATTCCTCTTATGCAGTCCGATCAATTGACAGTTTGCAAGTCAAACATTAATATAAAAACATCAATAGCGCCTAATTAATTATTTTGATACTTAGATCCTATGGGGGGATACAGTGAAATTATCTATAAAAAATCATATAATATTAGCTACTTTCGTTGTTTTGGGCGCCGGGCTACCTGTGCATGCCATACATCGATCATCCATACCACGAAGCTTCGCTGCCACTTCAAATTTCATTCGTATTGCTGGTTACGGCGAATCAATAAAAGAAAGATGGCGTAAAGAACTGGCTAAACATAAAGAAACTATCATAAAAAAGATGCTCGAAAACGAAGAGCGATATAAGGATACTCACTTTGTTTTTTACCACGCGCAACAAACTGAAAATCGGATTATTGCTGAATTTTTAAGACACTTATATGAATTCATACACCATGAACCACTACGCTCTGACTTTGAATTTCTCCGTTCTTGGCAAAATGGTTCTGATTATCCAGATATTAATAGCTATTTAGATAGTTTTGGCATTCCTAACCCGTTTACATTAGGCCTTGGCTGCCTGAATGATAACAGTCCAGACATTCGAGCAGTACTTTTATCCGTGAATCCAGTACTATTTGGTAACTTTAATTGGGCCGGAGAATGTACCTGGCATTATTTTTTATATAACCAAAGTATCGCAAATTTCATTCGCACTTCTTTAGAAAATATTTTTACCAGGTATGGGTTTCAACAAAACTTTATAGATGATTTTTTTAAGATACATAATCAGTTCCCTTGTCAAACTGGTGACATCATACAGATCTTTATACCAAAAGATGAGGTTGATGATCATACCTATATTTCGCAAGCATGGGGTGCGCCGCAGAGCGAACATATACTCAATAGTGATCGCCAGCCCATTGAAGATGGATATGACACAGAACGCAAACGATATATAAAAAGCAAACCGATTCTCGATATCATTCAAAACAACACACAGCTCCTTGAAGATTCAAAAGCGATACAGCTACGACTTTTTTTCTCAAACAACGGGCCGTTGTTAAATCCTGATAGGGGAGCAAAAATGTTTCGATTTACAACGCTTAATCCAAATCAATTGAAAAATTACAAACATCTGATTAAAAAAATCTCAAAAAAAATATTTAAAACTGATTCCTATATACGTACAGTTCAAGATACTATTAATAGATACATCTTTAATCCAACTGATAACTTCAGAGTTCTGACAGATCAAGAGCAGGATACTGTCACACAAACGATTGAAACTCTAACTGCGCCAAATAATATATTTGAGGCAATTGAACATCCTAACGCTCTTGAAGAAATCAAAAAAATGTTTAACAACACGCCCATCCCTGATAAGCATGCAAGTGGCTGGACTCCTTTAATGCATGCAGTTGAACACCATAAGCTTGACGTTATAGAATTTTTAATAAAACAAAAAGTAGACTTAAACTCTCAAGATGGCACCGGCAATACCGCTTTAATGCATGCAATTAATTATGATGCATTGGATATTGTAAAAATATTAATAACAGCAGAAGCAGACATGTACATTAAAAATAATGATAATCAAGCGGCCTTAGAATTCGCTCGTGCTTCTGACAGTACGGAGATCGTTAGCTATTTAGAGGCGGTACTAGGGTATAGAAATTTATCCACACAAGCGGAAACAATCCTGAGAGCTTATCATATATAAAATGCACGCTTAAATACTTATGCTAGTACCACCAAATCTTATTTACAAAACCCCTCCACTTGTTTTTCTTACGGGTATATACATAGTGGGCATTGCAGCACAATACACACAAAATCATTACATCATGCTACCGCTCATCTTGTGCGTAACTATTTCTGCATTCATCTCTTACGCAGATTCTTCATGGAGTTTCAAAAAAATAATTCCCGCAATAATTCTGTGTATTGGCATTTACAGTTGCGGCGGATTCTTATTGCAACGACAAATCAATCAGTTTCAACGATTTCATACGCAGATCAATCAGCGAAAAATAGATATTACCGGAACTGTCTCTGATATCCAATACGTTAACAGACAGATGGTTATCACCATCAAAAACATTGCAACAAAGCAACAAAATGATTCAGTCAACAAATGGACCTCTCACCAAGAGAAAATCCAAATTTATACAAACAATAAAGAAGATATATGCGTTAGTGACACTATTGAAGTGCATGACATTTATATCAAAAACGCACCAAACTCTTCTTTCTCTCAATATCTGATCAAAGAGGGCATTGGAACTACATTATTCATACCAAAATTACAATACACCCTGAAAAATACAGATCGCCAGTCATGGCAATGTTTAATACATCAAAAAAAAGAATCGCTGTATAACTCGTTAAGACAGAAATTTTCTCCACATTGCTTTACCATGTTCAGTGCAATCTTTTTAGGAAAAAGCAACACTGATAAAAAGCAACATTCCACATCAATCAAAGCAGCATTCTCTATCTGGGGAATCATGCATTATCTCGCACGATCGGGGTTGCATTTAGTGATTTTGGTATATCTATGGCTGTTGCTTTTAAACACAATTCCCATATCTTGCAACTATAAATATCTGACTCTCATTATCGTCAACTGCATCTATTGTTTGCTTAGTTGGTCTAGCATTCCATTTTATAGGGCTCTTGCAACAGTTATTTTATATAAGATAAACAGTTTGTTGCGATTACAAAATAACTTTCTTCATCTGTTAGCGTTTATCTGCTTGTGTATCTTATTATATAACCCTATACAGCTCCTCTTTCTCGATTTTCAACTTAGTTTTGGATTAACATTTGCACTCGCATATTTTTCACTCATCAAAACAGAACTCCTGAAAAAACCTCTGCAAACTATTGCAAGCCATTAAATCGGTTACGTATATTACAATGACAATGAAATTCTAGAAAAAAGGAACGATTGTCATGTATATAAAAAAGAACTTCTCTCATTATATATTTAGAACCTATGCCTTGCTTCCCTGGTATTTATTACTCTATGCTGTCACCAATAGTGTATATGCAGGACAAGTAAAAGATTGGACCTTTGTCGTCTATGTGGCGGGCGATAATGATTTAAAAAGTTTTGCAGCACGAAATATTAAACAAATGGCCGAAGTAGGATCCAATGAACATATAAATATCATTGTAGAACTGCATACCACCATTGCTGAGAATAAAAAAATATCACGAAGATATTACATTGTTAAAAACAAAATTTATCTCGTTAATCCTGATGATGCCAATTTACCCGGTAAAGATAGCGGCGATCCAAATACATTAATTTCTTGTTGTGAATGGGCAATAAATGAATATCCTGCAAATCACTATGCTCTTATCATCTGGAATCATGGAACAGGTCCACTTGATCCAGTAAATGGTCGCATCATCAATCCAACAAAACTATTTTCTTTTAATCCTACATTAGACAAGCTCGAACTTAACCGTGACATTGGATTTATGGATTTTATTGAACAACAAAACTTTATTGAACGCGGTGTTTGCTGGGACGACACAACGGGAAATTATCTCAGTAATCAAAAATTAGAGAGAGCCCTTAAAACAGTCACCGCTAATTACCTTAATGGCAAATTTGATATCATCGGATTTGATACATGCTTGATGGCAGGAATAGAAATTGCAAACCTAGCAAGAGCATATGGAGATATTCTCATTGGTTCACAAGAAGTTGAACTCGGAACAGGTTGGAATTATCAAGAAGTTCTTGCTCCATTTGACAGAAGCACACTCACCCCAGAACAATTTGCGCGCAACATCGTCATGGCATATCAAAACACCTATAACACGATCACTAATGACTATACACAATCAGCAATCAATCTCAATCAGGTACAAGCGTTAGAAAGCAACATTAACACAGTTGCTGCTTTATTAATTTCTTGTCTACAAAAAGACAAAAATGATTCCATGAAGAACGCAATTAACGCAAGTCGTAATAAACGCGCATGCACCCATTTTGACGAACCCAGTTACCTAGACTTACATCACCTATATACCAATCTTATAGCCAACCTGAAATACGTAACACTCAACACACAAACTCCTGATTTACTAAATTCTCTGCGTACCGAATTGCAACAAGGCTGTAATTTAGTAAATCAAGTTGCATTTGCTAATGTAGCCGGGAAAAACTTACGACTTGCTAAAGGTATCTCTATATATTTTCCTGAAAAAAGAATGCACTTTTCATACCCAAATACGAAATTTGCCCAAACAAATCAATGGTCAAACTTCTTGCAATATTTCTTATCCCTAAAAAACTAAATAATTTTGGCTATACACGTGATTTTCTTAATACTTAATAAAAAGCAACAAGAGAATGTATGTACAAAAAACACAGAAAATAAGGGACACATGATCAAATAGTAACCACTGGAGCTGTTGCGAAATGCATTTCGCAACAGCTCTATCCATTCTATCCATTTCGTAGAACCGTGCTTTGTTTGGTCAAGCAACCCAAACACCTCCTTCTTTTCAGCCGCTATACCGCTTACATTTTGCAAAATATAAAAAAACCGGTCGGTTTATATCAGATTTACGATTGGCTAAATGCACCTCAAAGCAACAACTGAAAAGCACACTCTTCTAAAAAAATACAAAGTTTTCACCCTGTGGTGGTGGATAAGTGGTGGATAAGTGGTGGATAAGTGGTGGATAACTTTTTCCATTCACTTTTCAAATCCCACGAAACACCCCATAAACATTAGTTATCGATCAACAAACAACCCCAAACACCCCATAAACACTACACACTCTCACTTATCAACAAAGTTATCCACCACTTATCCACCACCCCCCAAGAATCTGAAACCCCGCATAAAATATAAAGATTGAGCACCTATCAACAAAGTTATCCACCACCTACCCCCTTGACCTATTATTAAAGAAATAATAAATATATATAAATATAATAATAAGATTGCCAAGCTCACCCATATCACTCAACCAATCCCACAGAGAGCTTTTTTGCCTTTTGTGTGTTTTTTGTTAAAATTAATGATTATCAATGTTTATACCATAAAAGGGAACCGTGAAACTTTCTTTAGTTATCGATCAACTCATTGAGGAACGAGGCCTTAGCCGCGATATATTGAGTGCCATTATTTGTGAAGGCATGCTTGCTGCTTATAGCAAAAAGTATCCGGATCTTACTTTTAAAGTAGAACACGACCCTAAAACTGATGATGTAGTTGTTTTGATTCAAAAAGTTGTTGTTGCAGCGTCTGGCGATGACGAAGCTGAAATTAGCATACGAAAGGCGCGGGCTTTTAACAAAGATCTGGCAACAGGAGATGTTGTTTGGGTTCCGTTTGAAGGCAGCATCGGTAGAGTTGATGTGTTGCGCGCTAAGCAAGTTATCGCGGGTAAGATTAGGCAGATTGAGTCCAGTGCTGTTTATAATGAGTTTAAAGATAAAGAAGGCACCATTGTGTATGGTGTCGTTCATAAGTGTGAACGTTTTGGCACAGTTGTTATATTACAAGATACTAATGCTTTTTTACCTAAATCTTTGTCTATTTCAACAGATCGCTGTGTGGTTGGACATACAATTCGAGCGCTGCTTAAAGATGTTTTGCCTGAGCCGAAAAACGAAAGTCAGCTGATTTTAGATAGGGTTTCGGATTCGTTTTTGCAGAAATTATTTGAACTCGAGATTCCAGAAGTATTTGAAAAGCTTGTTGAAATTAAAAACATCGTTCGCGCTCCTGGATATAAATCAAAAATTGTTGTCCTTTCAAACGACTCTAACATTGATCCTGTTGGTACTTGCGTAGGTGTTGGTGGTGTGCGTATCAAGCCTATCTTAAAAGAGTTGGGTGGAGAAAAAATAGATGTTATCGCATGGAGCGATAATATAGAAACTCTTATTAAAAACGCATTAAAGCCTGCTCAAGTAAATAAAGTTAAAGTTATGGATAACAACGAAGCACATGTTTGGCTTGATGATGATCAGCGTTCGTTAGCTATCGGTAAAATGGGACAAAACATTTCACTTGCATCTCGATTGGTTGGTATGAATATTGTTCTTATCAAAAGTGATAATCCTTCATTGGTTAGTTTTGATTTAGATTCAATTGACGATGTAAATGATAATGATGATCTAGATTAGTTATTTGTATCAAAGGTTGTTAGTAGTAAAATATTTAAATGCATTTTTTGATTGGTGTATAAAATAAATGTCAATGCGTGTTTATGAGTTTGCAAAGCAAAATAATCTTACGACGAAAGAAGTGCTAGACGCTCTTTCTAAAGGTAACTTTAATATTGGAAGCCATATGTCAGTATTGGCAGAGAAAGAAATGAATTATCTCAATAAAATTTTTAAAACTAACAAAGGTATAGTTGAAAAAGTTGATGATGTTGTTGTACATAAAACAGTACAAGAGACAAAAAAACCTATTACAACTCCAAAAGTTATGCAAACAGCTAAAACAGCACGAGTGGTAATTGAACCAAAAAAAATTGAAAAAGCTCCATTTGTTGTAATGCCGATGACCGTTGATGCATTTGCTACCGCTGCTGAAAAATCGGTGGTAGATGTGATTATGACACTGCTTAAGTGGGGTGTTGTAGCAGCAAAAAATAAAGTGATTGAAAAGGATGTTGTTGCGCGACTTGTTACTCATTATGACATTCCGGTTAGCACAGCGACGTCTACGCAAGAAGTGATCGATAAAGGTGTCATTCAATCATCTGAGGGAGAGTCTGAAACAAGGCTTCCCGTTGTGGTTGTTATGGGGCACGTAGATCATGGTAAAACAACCTTGTTGGATTTTATTAGAAAAACCCGTGTTGCCTCCAGAGAAAAAGGTGGAATAACGCAGCATTTGGGCGCATATCAAGCAAAAACTCTACAGGGCGACATTGTTTTTATAGATACTCCAGGGCATGAAGCGTTTTCTCGTATGAGAATGCGTGGAGTTAAGGTTGCAGACATAGCCATTTTGGTCGTGGCGGCTGATGATGGTGTTATGCCTCAGACGATAGAGGCTATAAAGCAAGCCAAGAAAATGGAAGTGCCTATTATTGTTGCGATAAATAAAATTGACAGAGTTGATCAGGCGCGTGTTGATGTTATTAAGAGAAGTTTAGCGCAATATGATCTCATTTCAGAAGACTGGGGTGGCGATGTTATTATGGTGCCAATATCTGCAAAAAATGGTATTGGAATTGAACAGTTGCTGGGAATGATTATATTGCAATCGCAATTGATGGAATTGAAAGCAGATGTTACTGGGTCTGCAAAAGGGTATGTTTTAGAGGCTTGTTTGGAAAAAGGGCGCGGTTCTGTTGCAACAATTTTATTGCAACATGGAAACTTGCAAGTCGGAGACTTTTTTGCATGTGGCAATACCGTAGGAAAGGTAAGTTCATTAGTAGATTCTTACGGGGCTCGTATTAAATCTGTTGGTCCATCTCATCCAGTGCGTGTTGCAGGGTTTGCAGAACTGCCTGAAGCTGGAGACTTTTTTCAAGAAGTAGCTGAAGCTGATTATCGTGAAGCTAAAGCTAACCCTACTAAACAAGTGTCTTCTTTTTCTCAATCGCTTGTAACGGGTGATGAAGTAATTAATCTTGTTATAAAAGTTGATACCAATTCATCGAAAGAAGCTTTGTTGGAATCTATAGCAAAGATTGGTAAAAAAATAAAAAGCCAGTTCAATATCATACGGGCTTTAGTAGGTGATATTGGAGAAGGGGATATTTCTCTTGCAGCTTCTACTCGCTCTATTTTATTTGGATTGCATATAAAAGCAGAGCCAAATGCATTATCGCTCGCGCAACAAGAAGGCGTTGAGATTCGACTTTTTGATATTATTTATAAACTGCTTGAAAACCTCGAAGCCCTTGCTATGAGTAAGAAAAAAATAGCAATGAAGCTTGTGAAAACAGGTGAGGCTGTTGTGCGTCGCGTATTTGATATCAAAGGCCAAGGTGTTATCGCGGGATGCTATGTCACTGATGGAACATTCTCTCGCAAAGGTTCTGTAGTTGTTTGGCGCGGGAAGCAAAAAATTGGTGGGGGCGTTATTAAAACATTACAGCGCGATAAAAAAGTTGTTAAGGAAGTACATACAGGTTTTGAATGTGCTTTTTTAGTAGAAAATTATAGCGACTGGCAGGAAAACGATAGAGTTGAATGTTTTATTGAGCAGCCAGATATATAGTATTTAATTGCATGCACTGTATTTAAAAAAGGACAGGTGTGGCAGAGTTACATGTAGTAATCGAAGGTTTTTTAATCGCATTTCTTTGTACCTTTCTGTTGATTCCTATCTGCAGGTGGTTGGCAACCTTATTAGGTTGTATTGATACACCAGATGGTAAAATAAAAATACATACCTCTCCAATACCACATTGGGGAGGGTGTGCAATATATTTTGGATTCATAATCCCTTTTTTTTTGTTCGTTTTTCATCCCTTTTTTGTGTATTTATTTGCAGGGCTAACCGCGTTGTTTTTAGTGGGATTTGTTGATGATTGCATAGTATTGAACCCACAACAAAAATTTTTAGGCCAGTTCGTTGCAGCGTTGCTTTGTTTTGCGACGCTTTTTCATTATAAAAACTTCTTGTTTTCTGGATGGTATTTTTTGGGTTATTTATTATGGGTGCTTACCATTATCAACGCCTTTAATCTTATTGATGTTATGGATGGGCTAGCTGCTCTCCAAGCTTTATGTATATCAACAACTTTTTTAATGTACGCTTTGTGTAGTGGCCTATTAGCCGAAGCTGCAATTCTGGCCATTTTTATTGGAACACTGAGTGCTTTTTTTACGTACAATGCTCCGCCAGCCTCTATTTATTTGGGTGATGCAGGGGCGTTGTATATTGGTGGATTTCTGTCATTCATCCCTTTTTTATTTGATTGGGGAAGCGGTGATTTGTATCAAGATTTTTTATTACTTCCTTTGTTTTTCGTTCCTTTGCTAGAGCTGTGCGGGTTGATTGTTATTCGAACCTATAAGGGGATCCCTTGTTATAGGGGTAGCTTGGATCACTTTGCTATCTATTTCATTAAGAGTGGATGGTCTAAATGGATGGTTTTAGCATATGTTTTTATAGCCAATATTGCTTTAGGGACTATTTTCTTTGCATTAGTCGTTAATAAGTTGGCAGTGCAATACATTATGGCTCTCTATTTTGGGATAGTAGCGTTATGGGTTCTTATTTTGTATAAAGCTTTTTATAAGAAAAAGTAAGAAGAGCCAATTTGCATTGTTTCTTTGTTGTTGTTTTTTGTAAAAAACAATAGTGTTTTCTTAAAAGTACCTATTTATAAGGGGTATTTGTTGTTGCATTTTTTGTAATGTTTTATTGGTTTGCAACTTGCGCTAAATAGTAGAAAATTGTTGTGCGTTTTAATTGCAAGGCGTACTCCTCCTTGAACTAACAGTTAAATGCACTGCTTACTGGGAAAAGTAATGGAAAAAGATCTGAAAAATTTTACTGCAATTTCCTCTTGACTTAAGAAGAATTGAATGATCTTTTTCTATTGCTTTCTCGATTTTTAAAAGGATTTCCTTTTTTCTGTATTTTTAAATAACCAAAGATTTCACCGTTTCTATATTTCGCAAAGCATCCTCGAGCGATTCTTGTGGCGTTTCAAGTATTTTTGGAATATGAGCCAATCGGGAATCGTTTATCAGTAATTTAAACCCCGCAAGTCCTATTAAGCCTTTTCCAATATCCTCATGACGATCCACACGAGACCCTAACTCTTTTTTAGAGTCATTTAGGTGAATAACCTTTAACCGCGATAACCCTACTGTAGAATCAAAATGTTCCCACATGGCGTTGTATGTTGCTTTGTCTCTAAAGTCATACCCTGCTGCAAATGCGTGAGCTGTATCAAAACAGACGCCAACCCTTTCTGGAAAGGTGCACCGATCGAGTACATATTTTATTTGTTCGAAGGTATAGCAAACGATTGAGCCTTGTCCGGCCATATTCTCTATTAACAGTATCGTATTGCCAGAAGCTTTTTCTAAAACTGCATTAATGCTATCGGCAACAGATGTAAGACATTCTTGTTCGTTGGTAGATAAATGAGACCCTGGATGTAGCACAAGATATGTTATACCCAGTTTTTCGCAGCGATGGAGCTCGTCGACAACTGCTGAGATAGATTTGCTGCGTGTTGCTGCATCGGGGGATCCAAGATTAATGAGATATGTTGCATGTGCAACAATAATAGTAATATGCAACTGAATGGCGGTTGCTTTAAAGGTAGCTGCTTCTTCATCAGTAATTGACTTTGCATGCCATTGGCGGTTGCTTTTAGTAAAAATTTGAATTGTGGTGCATCCTATTGAAACTCCTCGTTCAATGGCTTTTTCAAAACCTCCGGCTATTGATATATGTGCTCCGATTAATAGCGGGGTGTTTTTTTTTATCATAAAAGGACTCATTGTTTGGGGATTATAAAAGGCTTTCTATAAAGACACTTTATACCATTCATTTGACAATTCAATGAGAAAGACTACATTTTACTGAATTATCGTTTGTTATTAACTGTTTTTTTCAGGCACCGTAATGGCGTTGCACATGCTGTCTGGATGAGAAGATGCAAGAGCGATAAAAGGGATGGATATGTTTAAAAATTTAGAGGTTTTTTAGAGGATTTCATGAAAAGGTTTAGTTTTAATTGTATATACATATTGGCTTTTATTGTTTCTCTGACGGGTGTATCAACCAATGCTATTGATTTGACGCTTGGTATGCCAGAATCATCAGATGTAGTATTTTTGCTTTGTGGAAGGTTTCGGCCAGAAGCATTTTGGGGTAAAAATATTAATCTTTTAAATAGTAATGTAAGAGAAGATCGCAGTATATTCTGGCGTCATACTTTTGATATTACGACTGACGTTAAATATGGACAAAAAACATTTGGTGACGATCTTGTTATTTGCCATGCCACGATACGTAATAAAGGTATCTGGGGTAACACAGAAAGTATTGCACGTACTACTGCTGCAGAAGTTAAACCAGTTAACGCAGTGGTTGGTAGGCATTCGCATTCTATCCCTCGCCATGTCCTTTGGATCAGAGAACTTTGGCTTGAATGTGCTATGGATGCATTATTTAATTTAGGTTTTTTAAATTGTCATACTTTAACCGTTGGTAGTTTTCCGTTTCAGTTAGGACGAGGTATTTCTCTTGGTGATGCATATTTAGTTGGACCGGAAAATTTAGGGTTTTACGCTGAAAGTATTATTGATCAGTATGCTTTTGGTGCCAAGCTTTCTGGCGAGCTTGCGGAAGAATGTCTTTCTTATGATTTATATGCAGGTATCTTAAATAATAGAAGTGCATCGTTTGCTGAAACTGGTTCTAAAACTCAAATGCAAGAATTTGGACGTAGGTTTAATCCAGAACGTGGATATGGGAAAATTAATTATGTAGTAGCAGGTAGACTACAATGGAACGTTTTGAGCAAAAGTCGTTCGGATAAGTTAACTATTGAGCCATATGCATTATTTAATGATGACAGAGAACAGCAAGTGGAGTTTCTGGGTGATGCGGCAAGTAAATTGGGTACTGTAGGATTGGCATTAGAATATATCGGCAAAACATGGGAAGCTGGTTTTGACACCGCAGTTAATATTGGGTACCAAAAAGTACGCGGTTGGGATCGCAACGTAGTAAATCTTGAAAATCGTGGCGGTGTATTGGTTGAGGTAAACTCACATGTTGTAGCTCAAAATGGCCTGAAGGTTCCATTTGCTAAAGGTGCTGCGCAAACTACGATTGAAAGTTCATATCAGAATGAGACAGAGAATGGTAAAACGATTGGTCAAACGAATCAAGCCTTTTTGGTTGATGCATTAAACAATGAACCGCTAGATGGAACAACTGAGCTTATAAATGCTAAAAATAGATTTAGAAATCCTTATAATAACAAATTGCAGGGATGGATGGCTGTTGCGGACATTGGATATTGGATGTGTGATAGAAATATTTTCTGGGCAATAGCAGGAGGGGTAGCATCTGGAGACACCAATCCAAATTCTGAAACAATAGACGGAAATTATAAAGGATTTATTGGTTTACAAGAAGTATACTCGGGTACTCGTGTACGCAGTGCGTTCTTAATGAGTGGTGCAGGAAAAGTGAAACGACCGCTATCTGTTCCAAAATCAAATCAAGCTCCAAGTGCATTTGCATTTGAAGTTTCAGGGTTTTCAAATCTAGTATTTGGTGGAACATCATTGTGCTGGAAGCCAAAACATTGGGATCGAAAATTCAATTTAAATCCGAACTTGTTGGTTTATGGACAGCAGTTTGCAACTAAGAAATTTGATGCGATTTTAGGAAAAGATTTATACGTTGATGCAAGTAACTTTTTGGGTGTAGAGCTTAACGTGTTTATTGATTACAATCCGATTAAGGATGTAAAATGGTTCTTTGTAGGATCAGTATTCTTCCCCGGACAGCATTATAAAGACATTAAAGGGAAGCCATTAAATTCAGGCCAAGAAGCAATTTTAAGTCGGGCCGTACGCAATGGAGAAGCAGTAGATCCATTGCCAAACATAGGGCATAACGTAGCAATTACTTTAAATGCGGGATTAGAATATAGATTCTAATTGCTGCAGAACTATTAGGATAATAAAAATAGCTCAGAGGCGCAGTCTCTGAGCTATTTTTTTGCTAATTCATGAAATATGTTATAGTTATTCTTATCTTTCATTTTTGACAACAATTAGCTGTGTAAGGAAAGGCATGCATTATTTTGAGCGTACTATCGCGTGTGGTTTAATTAATCAAGAATTTTTAGGTAAAACGGTTCGCATTTCTGGTTGGGTTAATACTCGTCGAGATCATGGCGGACTTATTTTTATTGATTTGCGAGACCGTACTGGTCTTATGCAGCTTGTTTTTAATCCTGACTTTTCTAAAGATGCACACAACGCAGCCCATGCATTGCGTTCAGAGTTTGTTATTTCAGTGGTTGGGGTAGTTGTAGAGCGAGCTGCAGGAACTACTAATAAAGATTTAGCGACCGGAAAATGGGAATTACAAGTTACTGAATTGGTAATTGAAAACAAATGTAAAGCGCTGCCGTTCTCGTTGGATGAGGCGGGTAATGTCGATGAAGAACTTCGGTTGAAGTATAGATATATTGACTTGCGTCGTGCGTCTATGCGAGAAAAATTTGCGTTACGACATGAAGTAATCTTTGCAATGCGAGAATGCTTGCATCAGCAAGGTTTTTATGAAATAGAGACACCGATTTTAACTAAAAATACTCCAGAAGGAGCGCGTGAATTTTTAGTTCCATCGAGAACTCATGAACGCTCTTTTTATGCAATGCCACAGTCTCCACAACTGTATAAGCAGTTGTTAATGGCGAGTGGTATGGAAAAGTATTTTCAAGTTGCTCGTTGTTTCCGTGATGAAGATTTACGTGCTGATCGTCAGCCAGAATTTACACAACTTGATATTGAAATGTCCTTTGTAAAAGAGGGCAATGTTATTGAAGTAATAGAAAAATTATTAGCCCATGTGTGGAAAAAAACCTTTAATATCGATATTGTTACTCCGTTTCCACGGCTTGTGTATGCCCAGGCGTTTTCAATGTATGGTTCAGATAAACCAGATCTACGGTATGCATTAAAAATTAATGATATTACTTCGTTGTTTGCGCAAACAGAGTTGAAATTTTTACGCTCAGTACTGGATACTGCTGGTAAGGTGGGCGCGTTGCATGTTAACAGCCATGATTTTTCTCGATCAGAATTGGATGCATGGGTAACAAAAGCACAAAAATTCGGTGCAAAGGGACTACTATGGATGCGATTTAAAGATGAGCAAACTATTGAGTCTCCTATTTCTAAATTTTTGCCCGTAGATTTCTTTGCGCAAGTAAAAACAGTAATTCCTGATTTAAAGCCATCAAGCGTGCTATTTATTATCGCAGGTGAATATAATGAAGCATGGACATTACTGGGCAGATTGCGTTGTCAAATGGCCAAAGAGCTTGGGATGATACCAGAAAATGAATTTAACTTTTCGTGGGTAACTGATTTTCCTTTATTTGAATATGACAAAGAAAATAAACGATGGGATGCGACGCATCATCCATTTACGAGTCCACAAGATGGATGGGAGACACAACAGCCAGGTGAGATGACTGCACGTGCATATGATGTGGTGCTAAATGGTGTTGAATTAGGCGGTGGGTCTATTCGAATTCATGATGCGCAAGTCCAGGATAAAGTATTCAAGTTATTAGGACTTACTAAAGAACAAGTAGAGAAAAAATTTGGTTTCTTGTTAGAGGCGCAACAGCTGGGATTCCCTCCTCATGGTGGTATTGCACTTGGTTTAGACAGATTAATCATGCTCATGAGTAATTCATCTTCTATTCGTGAAGTAATTGCATTTCCTAAGACTGCAAGTGGTTATGATCCTTTGATGGATGGCCCTGCAGAAGTTGAGGAATCACAGTTGCAGGATTATGGGCTTAAATTTGCACCTAAAAAGAAAGATTAAATAGAAAAAAACGGGGTAAAGTAGTATGAAAATAGCACAAGTAATAGGTCGGGAGATTTTCGATTCAAGAGGAATTCCAACTATAGAGTGTGATCTTTTTTTGGAAGATGGATCTTTTGTTACCGCATCGGTTCCTTCCGGCGCTTCGCGTAGTGGATACGAAGCAGTAGAGCTACGTGATGGCGGAGAACGGTTGATGGGGCAAGGGGTTTTAAAAGCTATTGAAAATCTCCAAACAATTATTGCTCCTGTTTTAATAGGACAAGAACCAGATGTCATTACTCTCGATAGCTGTATGATAGAGCTTGATGGTACTGAAAACAAATCACGGTTAGGTGCAAATGCTATTTTAGCGGCAAGTATTGCAGTATGTAAGGCACAGGCAATGGTGAATGACTTGCATGTGTATGAATTGATTGCACATTTATGTGAGCAAGAATCTGTGGCAATTCCATTTAATATGTTCAATGTTTTAAATGGTGGCGTGCATGGAGGAAGTAACATTGCTGTGCAAGAATGTATGATTATACCAACACGCGCAACTACTTTCCGTGAATCTTTAGAGCAAGCAATGACAATATCACATACCCTTAAAGCTATTTTGATTAAAAAGGGTAAAACGGTTGCTGTTGGTGATGAAGGAGGGTTTGCGCCGTTATGTGTTGATTTGTATGAAGCGTTAGATTTGATTATGGAAGCTATTCATCAAGCACCGGTTGATTCATCTTCTATTGTATTAGCGCTTGATATAGCGGCATCACAATTCTATGATACGAGCAAGCAGACATATGCATGGGGTGATCGTCATATTGGATCACAAGAATTGATTCAAGTGTATAAACAGCTTTGTGAGCGATATCCAATTTATTCGATTGAAGATGGTCTTGCTGAAATCGATTATAGTGGATGGAAAAATATGATGGTAGCGCTCGGAGAGGACATACATCTTGTTGGTGATGATATATTTTCGACCAACATGGGACATATTGAACGGGGAATCAAAGAAGGCTTTGCTGATGCAGTGATTATCAAACCTAATCAAATAGGTACTGTAAAAGAAACCTTACAAACGATTTTGTTTTGCAAAGGTAATGAGCTGTCTCCCATACTTTCTCATCGCTCGGGTGAAACTAACGACGATTTTCTTGCTGATCTAGCAGTTGGCGCAAGCGCAGGATTGTTAAAAGCAGGTGGATGCTCTCGTGGCGAGCGTATGGCGAAATACAATCGTCTCCTACAAATAGAAGACGATCTTCTTTTTTCTATGTTTGATAACAAATGACCAACAGAGCCTCAATATCTGGTCGTCATGACTTGGGCACGACGTAAAATTTATATATTTACTAACGGATTACTTTCATTTTTTAGTAGATTACGAAGCTGATTTTCCCGTGTAGGAATTTCGGCTTTTTCTTTTGAAGCTATGGCCATTATAGGTTGCTCAATATGATTGTGAACAGATTGCGGTATTCTTGAGTTACGAGCAGGTTTTTCATGAATCTCTGGCATTGTTCTACGAGTAGTTACAGTCATAGAAGGCGCTTGTGTATTGTCGGATGATGTTGTTATTGTACCAGCAGGTTTATGTGCGGCAATAGACATTGTAGATACGTCTAGTGCATGTGATGGTTCTGTTGTTGCCATTCCGGCATGAGTCGATGATGCAACAGGTGGAACAGTGGGAATACTGCTAGTGGACTCATTTTTTGCAATAACAGTGGTAGCAGTTGGTTGATTTTGTGTTGATCTGTTAGCGAATAATGGCCGTGTATTAGGAGCCTCTCTGCTGAGGAATTCATCTACTTCATCTTTAACATTGATGTTGTTTTTAAAGAAGAAATGAGTGATTGGGTCACGTAATCCATCGAAAAGATCAGCTTCTACAGAATAACTTGATGCCAGGTTTATATAATCTTTCGTGTATGTACTAATACCACCACGCAGACGAGGAGAAACTATTGTTGGAGAAACAAATATGGTTAGATTTGTTCTGTCAGCAGCTTTTCTTCGTTTTTTAAAGAACCACCCCAGAATTGGAATTTGACTCAATACAGGAGTTTCATTGAGACTGTTTGTTAAATCAGTTCTGATAAGTCCACCAAGAGATAAAATATCATTACTGCCAACAGTAGCATTAGTGGTTACGGTACGTTTTATTATGGAGTTGCTTGGTCCAAATTCATTTATATTAATAGTTATTTGTAGATTTACCGTATTATCAGAGCTTATGCGTGGTGTGATGGTCACCGTTAAGTCAGCGTTCACCTTTTGGAAGTTGATAACCTGTCCACCTGAAGTCGCAGTGGCTTCTCCAGGAAGTAAACGCTGTTCTCCAATTCTTATTTTTGCATCTGTATTATTAAGAGCAATGATATGTGGATGAGATAGTATTTTGCTATAACTGAACTTTTCTAATACTTGTAAAATACCCCATGTTGATCCAGTTTGATTGTCGCTAAATGAAACAGCTGTTGAGCCAGGTTCTCCCATTTCTCCTAGGGCAGTAAATTGAACAGCAGACAAGTCATTTTCTGGCCCACCTGTTTGTGCTAATAAATCTGAAGCAAGGGTTGTAGGGGGTTTGTCAAATACCATAGCGGTACCTTGTGCAGCCTGGATATCGACATTACCTTTGAAATCAAGATTCTGTGGGTTACGTATTATACTGCCAAGCTGTTTTGTATCTTCAACCAAAAGGTCTGCTACGAGAACTTCAATGATTACTTGCGGTTGTGGAGTGTCAAGTTCTTCAATTATTTTTTTGATATAAAACCAATCTTCGTTTTTTGCAGCGATTATCAGCTTATTACCGCTGAATTGACCTGCTGCTTCTTCTCCTAATTGAATAGCAGGTGTTATGAGGACATTTTCAAAAAACCGATCAATACCTTTTGTTTGAGATTCTCCGCGCGCTTGAGAGGTGCCCGATGATTCAGACTCTACTATTTTTCCAAGTGTTGTTGCAAACTTTGCAGCGTTAAGATACTGCAATGGATAAATATGAAGAATAGATTTTCCAGTATCAAGAGGTACATCGATATACTTGAAAATAAAATCTTTAATTTGATCAATGGTTTGTTGTTCTTTACTGCGAATAAACAGTTTGTTGGTGCGAGGATCTGCTATGATTTTTATTTGGGAAGAAAAAAAAGCATCTTCCTTTTGTGATCGAGTCTTTAAATTATATTTATTTAAATCGTTAGATGTCTTTAAGATATTTTCGGTAAACAGTTTTGCAATAGCTTCGGCAGAGGTATATTCAAGTTTTATTGTATCGATAATTTCATTATATTTTTTTTGATTCAGGGCATCAAGAATAGCAAGAGCCGATCGTATATCATTTGCTTTATCGGTGATAATTAAAGCATTCGTAGCAGTATCCACATTGATGGATGCGGTTTCGGGAAGAATATCTTTTAAAGTGGTTACAATAGTATCTTTTGATGGGTCATCAGCTATTTTATTGGTGAGGTAATAGAGATAGCGAATTGGTTGATCGGTGTTTGGTATTCGATCAATTGGTGTTGCTACGTAGAGTGGTATTGGTTCTTTTGCAATAAGTTTACTATTTTTCATAATGACATACATATCGTTTTTGGGGACCATGGTATACCCCGTAACGTCAAGTAATGTGTAGAGGATACTCCATGCCTCATCTAAAGTCAGAGGGTTTTTTATAAAAAGAGTTACTTTTATTTTGTTTGCTTCTAAAGAATTGCTGCCGGTTGGAAGTATGATATTCACCTTTTTTTCAGCAGCAAGCATATTTATGATATTGGTAATATCTTCGTTTTCATATTGAAAATAAATAGTTGCGTCACTCGAAGATGTAATGTCATGATCTTCATTGATTTTTTGTGCGAGTAAGGTAGGAAATTGTGCTTTTGTAAGAGACTCCGTAGTAAATGATACACATATACCGCTGATCAGACAGAGAATGATATTTTTTATTTTCATAAATAAGCTCTATTTATTCTATTATGACAGATTTATGCTCCAGGGTCGCTATAGTAAGGTTGACGTCAAGCATGTTAGGCTGTTTTTTTGATTTTAATAATTCAAGTTCTTTAATAAATACTCGTGTGTTTTTCTCTATTGCATCAATAAGTTCGCATGTTTCTTTCATGTTCATATTGGTTAATTTTGCTTTTAATATTCGTTCTCGATACTCACTTTGATCGATTTGAGAATGCTCGAATCCAATTTTCTTTTCTGCAATTGATAAGTGCAATTGCTCAAGCAGCTTATTAAAATAATTTTCAATTTTAAAGGAAGCGCTTTCTGTAAGCATTATATCTACTTGCGCACGCTGTTTTGCAACGCGTTGGTATTTACTCAAAGTGCGTTGTAAATCATCGCGCAACTCATTGATATTTTCTATTTTTTTAATTGCGGTATCAACTTTGCTGTAATAACGAAAACAGAGCATCACAACGATCACTGTTATAATCGCAATGACCCCTAAAAGATATTTGTAAAACGTTTGCTCATCCAGGTTGTCGATAAATTGTCGAAGTTTTTCTATAACATACATACATGTTCCTATATGTTAGGAGCGAGTTTTATAGTCATGGTAAAATTAGGAGATTGCTGCTTGCCAACTTGTTTTAATAGCTTTGATTGTCCTAATTCTTTTTCTAAAACTATTAATGCATCATGATCTTTTACATGGGCCGTGATAGTCATTGTAGTATCAATTATATGTAATCTATCTATGGTAAATCCAAGCGCTTCTTTATCAATTCTATTGGTTAGTTCAAGAATATATTCTAAAAATGATGCACGTCCAGGATTAAAGGCAAACCACAGTTTTTCCTCTTTTTGCACCAGTCGGTTAGCATCATCTACCATATCTTCAAGATTATCAGATTCAATTCCTTTAAACTGTTGTTCTATTATTTCTTTTGCCTCCAATGAATAAGCAGCTGCTGCATTATTAAGCTTCCTTGTTTGAAAAAAACTGTGTGCAGTGAGTAGGCCAAAAAGAAGTATAATCAGAGAACATGCAACTATACATTGTTTGTAAAAAAGAGACGCATCGCCAACAACACTGAGTTCTTTTTTTCGCAGATTAAACAGTTTTGTTTTTGATGTTTGGAGTGCGGTGCTTATGCTAATTATATTTGCTTGAGGGAGGTTATTTTTATTTGGTGGAGTTATTCCTAACGCTTCGATTATTTTTTGTATTTGAAGCTGTTCACAAGGAATCCCTGTCTTTGCCTGCGCAAATGGTTCAATCTTGTGAATACGGGCCCCTTCGCCCAATAAGAAAATCTGTTTTATGGTTTGATGAAGGACGGTTTGAGTGGCGAAAGAATTTAAAGTGAATATAATTTCATTCCAAAAATTAGATAAAGCGCTGGATATGGCAGCGTTATATTGTGGGTCATTGGGCTTTTCAAGACCAAATCGTGTCAATGACTCCATTACCTCAGTAGCATCTATTGCCAAAGTAGTACTTGCTGTTTTTGCAATAGTAAAGATGCCTTTCGGTAGAGATCTAATGAGCCGTAACTGGCCGTCATATAAATATGCTATCTGTGTACTGTGTAACCCTAGATATATGATTGCAGTCCCTTCGGCAAGAGTGCTGTATGCTGGGTAGTCATTAAATAAGCCATACAGAGCAAAGAGATCAACAGTAACCACCGTAGGATCTATACCAGCCTGGTTAAAGAACTGTACATGTTCAGCAATGGTTTGTTTTGGTACCGCTGCGATCAAAATCTCTGAGCTTTTTTCTTCTGGTATTTGTTTGGTAATAATAAAATCAATGACCGCATCTTGCAAAGAAAAAGGAAGTAATGGTTCCACTTCAAATTCGATTACACTTTTTATTTGTTGATATTTTATAAAAGGCAATCGAATTTCTTTAAAAAAAACGAGTGAGCTAGAGAGTGACGTATAGATTTCATCATATGGATCAAGCGAGTCTATAAGGGCGCGAATCGCTTGCGAAACGCGTTCATTATAGTTTGTAGATGTCCCATTTTCTAAATATTGCGTTGCATATCGTTCAATAGTTTTTGTTGCGCCTTTAAGCAATATTTGAGTGGCATGTATCTCTGTTTTTTCAATGTAGATACCAATAATTCGTTTTGGAAATATGGCATAATTACCAAAGCTTTCTGGAATAAGTACATTTTTAATCATTGAGAAACTCCTATTTCGTTGAGTTTCGATTCTTTAACGTACGCGCGTCGTTTTTCTCGTTTGTTTTTTTTGTTTCGTCTTTTCTTTTTCGGTATTTTATTTTCTGCAAATGCTTCACATTTACCAGATCGTATACCGGGCTCACATCCTGTTCTTACAAAGATATAATCATCGAGCACTTTTTCTGTTGGTGAATGCTCTTTAAAGAAGAAGCGGTTGATTGGATCTCTTTTTTCTGGAGTCTCTTGCATCTCGTCTAATGTTCTGTAGTAGCTGTCAATATGATTATGGGTGATATGCGTAGTATGTGCAGGAATAATTTGCGTTGATATTAAAATAAGAAGATTTGATTTGTTTTGTACTTTCGTTTTATTTTTAAAGAGCCATCCAAGGAGAGGAATATTACCTAAAACAGGGACTTTGCTGGTACTGGTATTAATATTATTTTTAACTAATCCACCAAGAGCAATCACTTCTTTATCTGCTGATATCACAAATGTTTTTAATTCACGTTCGATTTTTGTTCCAGAGTTTAGGTTTGCGACATCCGTAAATTCATCAACATTTATCTTGAGATCGAGTACGATCATCCCATCAGAATTGATTTGTGGCGTAACTTCAACTTTAAGAGTAGCTTTATCCGCTCCTTGCCCATCTGCAGTGGTACCTCCTGAGAATATTTGGTTGGTGACCACTCGTCGCTCTGTACCAACTTCAACAATACCGGTTTGATTATTGCTGATTGTTAAGAATGGATTAGAGACAATTTGTGTATCGGTGATGGTGCTTAAAACATCAAATATTCCCCAGACGCCGAAAACATCACTTCCGAGAGTTACCGCAGTATTTCCTGCAGTTGCAATAGGATTAGATACTAGCTTTATAAGATCACCAAGCAAGCGGTTGACTCCAGCTGCAGCATTGTTAACAACAAAGGAATTAGGTCCTCCTCCAACATTGAGCCCAGACGTTTGATATTTAACATTAGTACCAACGAGCCCATCGATACCACCTCGGTAGCTGGTCATGCTATCTGTTTTACTGCGGATTTGCGTACCCAGTGCTTTTACGTTTTGTAAATCAAGCGTTAATATTAAAATTTCGATATTAACTTGCGGTTGAGGTTCATCTAGTTTTTCTATAATAACCTTCGCTTGTTGATAATCTTCTTCTTCTCCACGTATTACAATACGATTCGTGGTTATCTCAGGTGTAAAGGAGAGAGATTTTAAGTATTTATCTCCATCTCGTACACCACCGACCTTTCCTGCATCGGTCGATTTACCAAATTTAGTGACTTCGTTCATAATTCTAGCAACGGTTGTAGCGTCGGCATATTTGAGGTTATATGTCCGCAGCAGCGAACGGGTTTCAGCGCCGAGTTCTACATCGATATGCTCAACGATGAACTCTTGAATTTTTGCAATCGATTCTTTTGGACCAAAAATAATGAGTGAGTTTGTACGAGGCTCTGCAATAAGCTGTAAGTTTTCAGGGAAATATAAAGAGGAGTTTTGTTTTTGAGCAGCTAAAAGACGGGCAGTGACCGGCTGCTCTTCCGGCTTTGCAAGATTATCATATAACGCTTTGATATCCTTAGCACTTGCTTGTCTCAGCTTTAAAACAGACATGGCCGGGTGAACCCCTTTATCTATCTCTGTAACAATATTCATCAAGCTTTTGATGTTATATGCCTTATCGGTTAAAACAAAGGCATTTAGATCTGAAAGAGTTACAAATGCGGATGCATTACTGCGCAGTGCTTGAATAATGGGCTCAATGTTAGCAAGAGATCCTTTTTTTTCTGCAAAATAAACGTAACGAATAAGCAGATCATTATCTGGTAGTGTAGAAGGTGATACACCAATAAATGAGGGAATGGATGATTTTTTTGCTTTTGCGCTGGTCGTTATTCTAAAAATTTTTGGATCGCTTGTAGGGACTAATGCAAAATCAGCAATATCTAAAAATGTTAGAAAGAGATTCCATGCTTCAGAAGTGCTTAATGGCGCATGCGTCTTGAATGAAATTTTATTTCCCACAATAGCTTTGCCACCAGGTTGTGGTAAAGGTGAAATGCTATCATCAGAAATGAAGGTAATATCAAAAAGATCAGCCATTTGGGAAATCAGATTTTCTAGTCCTGTGTTTTCAAATTGGAACTCAATAGTTTTTTCTTCGCTGGTGCTGTTAGGTGTATAAATAGGTAGTTGTTCTGCAGCATTTTTATTGATCTGTTCTAGGGCAACTGTTGGATTAATAGGTTCGGCTTCTTCCTTGGGAGCTTCAGTTGTATTGGTAAGGGGAATTATGGGATTACTAAATTGTTGTGGAATAGAATGAGAAATCGGTTGAGAGGTTATAGATGTATTCAATGGAGGTGTATTAGAGGTATCAGCTTTTGGGGTGTAAGCACTACCACATACACTTGGTAGAGCATAAAATAAAAAGCTGATATATAAGGATGCTTTTTTACAATTTTTCATAACTCTTACTCAGGAAGTTGAGGCGATTGTTTTGGTGACAATTTGCCTTTGTTTAACATGTTTTTTCGTTCCTGCTCTCTTATTTCTCGTAGCGTCGGTGCAAAAGAATGTCGTTGTTGTAATTGTTGTATTTTATCTTGAGAAATTTCGGTTGTGTTTTTTTGTTGTAGGGAACTAATCTTTGGTTTCGGTTCTTCAAATTTAAATTGTATTACTATAGGATAATTGTTGCGCATAACTTTGACTATAATTGTTTCATTGTCTTTTAGGTTTAGTATGTTTTTATAAATATTAAGTCGATTTGGAGTATCTGTAGCAGGGATATTATTTACGCTGATAATAATGTCTTCAGCGTTGAACCCAAATGAGTGGGCTACGGTTATTTGCCCTGACGCACCAATACGACATCCTATACTGATACCTTTTTTATATACCGTTGTTAAATCAAACAGTTCGATAAATTGAGCAACTGTTTTTACTCGCTGTGTAAACTTATTTTTATTGATGATATATACGTTGTCAGATAGTTTTTGTACTACTTCTTTCCAGTCACCGATTGCAACATATTCTTGATCTTGTTTCGCATCTTGCTCTCGTAAGTAAATGACCTCTTGCTGTCCATTTGCGCGTAAAAATACCACTTTTTTGTTAAATATTTTTATGAGTTGCGCGTCTTCTACAATATCGCCGACTTTGTAAATTGATTCTTTACTTGTTACGGAATCGGCAATAATAGCGCGATTTTTAGTATAATCGTTAATAATATACGTAATACCACGTAACGTTATTTTTAATGGATCGATAAATTGCGGTTTTGGATCTTCAGGAATTTGTAGCGTGCGTGGTTGTGGCGGAGTTGGTAGCGGTTCAAGATAATCCGGTTGCTTGGTTTCGATTTGTTCTTTGTGGTACGTGCCAAACAAATCATACTCGTATATTTTTTTTATATTTATTTCAGACGCTTGTTTTTCAACCGTTTTTTGTGTTGAAGTTGGCTCGATATCTTCTTGCTCAGGTACATCTTGTCGAGAAAATAAAATAAAAAAAAGTATAGCAATACATAAGCTTAATAAGGTGCTGTTTAGTATCCACAATGGATGTCTCATTAAATATTCCTTATCAAAATTTTCATTTTTATATGTTTCACGATACCTTTCTAATTATATCCTTGTCAAGGAGGGCATGCAGAAAGATCATTTCATTATGGAGTAGGGACCGTGTTGAGTATTTTTTTTATGATTGTATCGGCTGAAACTTCATCCGCGTCTGCTTCGTAACTGAGTAATATTCTATGGCGCAATGTTGGTATACATACCGCTTTAACATCGTCAGGTGTTACGAAATGTCGCTTTTTTAAAAAAGCATGCGCCTTTGATGCATTATAAAGCGCTAATGTTGCGCGCGGAGACACACCATATTTGATGTATTTCTTGATATCATCAAGTCCATACTGTTGTGGTTCTCGTGTTGCAAAAATTATAGAAAGAATATAATCAGTGATTTTATTATCAACGTAGATCGTTTTTACTAATGCTTGCGTTGTAGCAATATCATTATTAAAAAAAACCGGTTGTCCTGAATAATTATTAAAAGAACGCTCTATAATTTGGCGTTCTTGTGTTTTGTTTGGATAATCAACCAGCAGTTTAAACATAAATCTATCTACTTGCGCTTCAGGCAGACGATAGGTACCCTCTTGTTCTATTGGATTTTGTGTTGCAAATACTAAAAAGGGTGTCTCAAGTGCAAATGTTTGAGATCCAATGGTCACTTGTTGTTCTTGCATTGCTTCTAAAAGAGCGGCTTGTACTTTCGCAGGAGCGCGGTTGATTTCATCAGCAAGAATAAGGTTTGCAAAAATAGGACCTTTTCGTGTCTCAAAATCTTGTGTTTTGGGATTATAAATTAATGTTCCAATGAGATCTGCAGGTAAAAGATCGGGGGTGAATTGAATGCGTTTAAATGTAAGCCCGAGAGCGTTGGTTATTGCCTTGATCATGGTTGTTTTTGCTACCCCAGGAACTCCTTCAAGAAGGATATGCCCGTGGCATAAAATGGCAATGCTAATAAGATTAATAATCTGTTCTTGGCCAACAATTATCTTACCAACTTCGTGCGCAAGAGCTTGAAATTGATTGCTCTCATCTTTTATTTTTTCAACAGCAATAGTATGATTTTTTTCTATCTCCATGGAACACCTCTTTTTTAAAAAAACATTGCTTATATTCTAACCAGTTTGTGGTAATCTTACAAATATCAGAGAGTGAAACAGTTTTATAAAGAGTTTAAGATGATTATTTCAGGAAAAGAGATCGAGCTTCAGCAGGGTAAAAATATTATTATTGAACCATTTAATCCTGCGCAAATTGGTCCTAATAGTTATAACTTGCGGTTACATAATGAGCTGCTCGTTTACAATGATGCCGTTTTAGATATGAAACAAAAACAAGCAACTACTAAAATTATTATTCCTGAAGAAGGTTTATTGCTCGAACCGAACCGTTTGTACTTGGGAAGAACTCTTGAATATACTGCTACGCATACACATGTGCCGATGCTTGAAGGGCGCTCATCCATTGGACGCCTTGGTATTTTTATACATGTGACCGCTGGTTTTGGTGATGTTGGATTTCAAGGTTTTTGGACATTAGAAATAATGTGTGTGCAGCCAGTGCGTATTTATCCGAATGTAGAAATTTGTCAGATTTTTTATCACACAATACACGGTGAGTACGAGAAGTATGCAGCAACAGGAAAAAGTGGTAAGTATCAAGATAATCGTGAAATACAAGCGAGTATGCTGTATAAAGATTTTGAAAAATAAGAATTTATCAGAAAAATTTCACCAGATTAGGAATTGTTACAATTCCAACGATACAGTTATTCTTTCGAAGACTTATTACGCCCCTCTAAAATGTATGAATCGCCTCTTTTAAAAATAATAATTTCTTGTGGACGCAATTTAACGAGAACCTCCCATTGATCAAGAATAGACAACAATTCTTTTTGGGGCATTTTTATGCATGGTTCAAAGTCGTCGTCATACTGACACCCAAGTAGCATGTCATTGCCTTGTTTCTCAAGCATCATATAATTACCACCCGTTTCTATCTCATTAGGATTGTTTATGAATTCTCTATATGAAGGTACACCTCCTCCTCTAACATCGTCTGTAAGAAATCCAGATAATATCCAAAAGTCTCCCTTGCTTGGTTCAGCACTAAGATAGATATCATTAATCAATTTAAATTTCACAATTTTCATGTTCGATCTTTATAACTATTCTTTTGAAGGCGCATTCCGTCCCTCTAAAATGTATGAATCGTCTCTTTTAAAAATAATAATTTCTTGTGGCCGCAATTTAACAAGTTCTTGCCATTGATCTAAAATTGAAAGCATTTCTTTTTGGGACATTTTTATACATGGTTCAAAATCATAATCAAATTGACATGCAAGTAACAACTCATCCCCTTCTTTCTCCATCATGGTATAATTACTACTTGTTTCTATCTGATTGGGATTGTTTATGAATTCTCTATATGAAGATGCACCCCCTCCAACATCACTTGTCAAAAAACCTGCTAAAATCCAAAAATCACCCCCTGATGAGTTTTCACAAATATAGACTTTGTCATCAATTAACTCACAAGTTACTAATTTCATTGTAATCTCTTTATAACTATTCTTTTGAAGGCGTATTCCGTCCCTCTAAAATGTATGAATCGCCTCTTTTAAAAATAATGATTTCTTTTGGTCGCAATTTAATAAGTTCTTCCCATTGATCTAAAATTGAAAGAAATTGCTGCTGTGTCATTTTTATAGCTGGTTCAAATGGATCATCATCAAATACACATCCAATAAGAACATTGTTATTCTCTTTTTCAATAATACTATAATTACCTCCTGTCTCCGTCCTATTCGAGTCGTATATAAACTGTCTATACAATGGTGTACTATACGAGCACGCATCATCAGTTAAAAATCCTGCTAAAATCCCAAAGTCACCGTAACTTTGCTCTGCCGGAAGGTAAATGCCATCACTAAACTTCAGTCTTATAATTTTCATTTTTAATCTCTTTAAACATTCCAAACTGGATATGAGCTTACAAAGCTTCCAGTAGTCTCAAACACAGTTTTAACTTTAATTCCTTCACTGGTAAGCCCAAAATATACCCAACGCCCCCTATCTAAAAAAGGCTTTTCTATTGGATTTAATAAAGATTCTGCAATTTTTTCCAATACTTTTGGGCGTGACCATGAAGAAGGAAAAAATGTTTTACCTTCTATCTCTTTTCCTAAAAAACGAAGCGTCCCTTTCATCACACCAGTTGCTTTATCAACAATTTGGTTGTGTATAAGATGACTCATTGTATTTCCCAAATTATGATGAAAGCCTTGCACTATAGTCTTAATTATTCCAGAATTTTTCATTTGCTGTGTAATTTCAATACCAAAAATATGTTTCAAATCGTTTGGCGTAATCTTAAGGTTTCTCAAACCAATAACGGAGTCATAACTACCAAATTTGAATGCATCTTTAAAATGTGTAAACAACCCTAACATCTCCTGTTCGTGAGCAATCATATAATCAATTTTACAGGGTAGCTTTATTGATGGCAATGTTGCGGCAATTTTACCGCCGGCATCCTTTACTGCCTCCGCCGCATCCGCTGCTTGTTTAAACAATTGAGTAGTTGTAGCAGCGCCTTCTGCAACTATAATTTCAGCAACACATGCAATCGCCGGCACCTCTCCCGTGCGTTCGATGGCTTGTATAACAGGAATAAGTTCTTTTTGTACTGTTGTATAGAACGTATGCAGAGCTCCCAAACATTTTTTAGTGAGAAACGCATCAACTACCATCGCAGTACCCTCGCGTGCAACAGTTTGCAAAGGTACTTTTTGTATTTTATCTGCAAGAGCAGTTGCAACCGCTCCTATATTTTTAGCCTTTTGCGTAAAATACTTCTCCGCAGCCCCTGTATCAGTCTCACACTCAACGAGCACATTGAATAATTCATAAAACACTCTCCCTAAATGCCACATGCCATTGGTTAAGGCGCTGCCAATATTACTCCCCATATTATATGCAGTGATAAAAGGATCTTGCGTTGCGTCGTAAATCTTATACCCGCTGTCGCAGAGTCCCTGTGCGACGCCAATCGAACAATCTAAAAAACTCCAACAACAATCGATCAGCATTAATGCCTGTTTAGTATGCCCTGCGTGATTATACTCTGCTGAAACTGATGCTATGTCACCAACCGTATCAGTAAAAAAAATAACTGATGGATCTTGCATATGCCCATATTCAGAGCTAATCGCTGCAGCTTGATCCACAATAATAATTATTTCTTGATGCAAGCATTGTTGAATAGCTGATCCCTCGCATTGTCTAAAAATATCCGGATTCAGGTTGTGATTTTGTAAAAAATTATCGCGCTGTGGTGATGAATCATACTGGTATGTCCTTAAACGATAATGCTCTTTTTCTGCCTGCATGATCGCTTGACTGCGCTTAGTAAACCGTTCTGCTTGCGCATCGCTGTTACATGTGCCTGATATAACTTCAAGAGCATACTCATCTGCGCATTCATGCATATATGCAGCATAATACTGTGAACGTTCTTGAATTTGTTCATGCAATAATTTTTTCGCTTCTTTTCTACGATCTGCCTCTTCTTCCTCTCGTTTTATCTGTTCTGCCCGCTCATGCTTAATTTCCTGGTAAAGAGACTGTACAACATCAGGAAATGTTTCATAAAAAAAACCCGGAAATTTTTTCCACCATCTATTTCCGGTATGATGTTCATCATCGTGAAGACGTATACGCAACTCTCTTATAAATGATGCATAGTGCGGAAATGTCTTTATATATGAGCGAAAGCCATCAAATTGATAGAGATGATATTCCGATAAAATCGCTTCTTGCTCCACCGGTGAAAGCGGCGCATTGTTATTATTATCATCAACCTGCTGACCTTTTTTAATAACTTGTAATGCTTCATTTTGAAAATCTTCTTGCTTCCATCCGTGGTATCGCCCAACAAACTCTTTCTCTACTCTTGTTGTTGTTATAAATCTTTGTAACTTGTTGAATGCAAACCATGCTAATTCTATGAGATTCACACTAATACTAAAATTGCCAAATACCGCTTTCAGTACGGCATTATGTATAAAAATACCATTCGTTTTTTCTGGGGATGGATCTGATAAAAATGAGTGTACGCTCTCTTTGAGATCAAGATTGTTTGTGGTCGGAGGAATGTGTAACGAAGTTACCGAAAGTGCTTTATCTGACGCTTGCAAAAATTCTTGACGGGCAACTGTTTCTGTTACAACACAAGCCAACACACAATAGGGAGATGCTATTTGCCCTTCTGCGTAATATTGCCGTTCTATGTATATATAAAAGAGATCAATAGTGCGCTCGTGACGCATCACCTCTTGTGACGTCAGACCAAAACAACGGGTGAATGAAAGAAAAAATATAAGGAAATAAGAATAAAACTTCATCTATGCTCACTCTTTTTTTTATTACTTTATATGTTCATTACATGCTTCATCATTGAACATATAAAATTTTTTGCACTGTTTCTACTCCCGATATTTGGTGAGTAAATATGGTCGGAATTGTTAGACAAGCGTTAAAACTTATTTTTTTCGTTTGGAATCTCGGTCTGAATTGGGCCTTCTGCTAGCCCACGAATAAATTGATAGATGTATGGATTATCCGATTGCCAGATAGTTGCGGCATCGCCAAAAAATTGAATTTTACCTTCATGCAGCAGTGCAACCTTATCTGCGTATTTAAAGATTTCTACGTCGTGAGAAATAATGACAGAGGTTATCTTGAGCTTTTTTTGCATATCGTTCATGAGTTCATGAATAACGCGTGCGGTAATAGGATCAAGCCCTGTTGTGGGCTCATCATATAAAATGATTTTCGGATTAGTTATCAACGTTCGCGCAAGACCTACCCGTTTTCTCATACCGCCAGAAAGCTCAGAAGGATATTTGTGTAGGGTGTCTTCATTAAGATTTACCATCGCTAGTTTTTCCTTAACGATCGGTAAAACTTCATCAGTTGACATGCCATTTTCAAGAAGCGTGATGGCGATATTTTCAAGAACATTAAGAGAATCAAGTAGTGCAGCGAATTGAAAAACGTATCCAAACTTCGCAAACTGTTGGTTTAGATCATGTTCATTTAATGTTGTAATATCAACACCATCAATAATAACTTGCCCACTGGTTGGTTTTAGCAACCCAATAATCTGTTTTAAAAGTACCGATTTTCCCTCTCCTGAACGACCAATAATGACAGTCATTTCTCCTTCGGGAATTTCTAAGTTTACCCCTCGGGTGATCCATGTATCATCAAAACGTTTTTTAAGGTCAACCAGCTTTATAATACTCATTATTGTTTTACTTTTTGTTTAAAGACGTTCAAGCATTTTGGTCAGGAAGTAGTTGGAAATAATAATTAATATTGAAGCAAGAACAACAGAGGCTGTCGTTGCTATACCAACACCACGCGCTCCTCCTTGCGTATAGAATCCTTTATAAGATCCAACCCAGGTTAAAATAAATCCAAACACAGATGATTTAAGAAGACCTCCTCTGATGTCTGCAAGCTCTACATGTAGTTTTATATTATTTACATACTCTTCGCCGTTTAGCTCAAGAACGTATACACAGACCATGTATCCGCCGATTATTCCACAAATCATAGAAACAATTGCGAGAAAGGGAAGAATGAAAGTGCCTGCAATGATGCGTGGCACAACAAGATACTGAAAAGTGTTAATGCGCAGTGTAGTAAGCGCGTCAATTTGTTCGGTGATGCGCATGGTGCCAATTTCAGCAGCAATAGCAGATCCCGCTCGTCCGGTAACCATAAGGCCAGTAAGTACGGGTCCTAATTCACGAATCATACCAAGAGCAACAACGGCACCTATGAGTTGTTCGCCGCCAACACGTTTAAATCCAATGTAACTTTGTAGCGCAAACACCAGGCCCGAAAAAGTACCGGTTAATATTACGATCGATAAAGAATCAACTCCAATTCTTTCCATTTGTTCAAAAGTTTTATGTATTTTTAGGCGGGAAGAAAAAAGAGTTTTAATAGCTTGAATCAAAAATAAAACGAAAGTGCCAAGTCTACTGCACTGTCTTAAAACAGATGCGCCGATTATATCGATATATTGGATAAGCACTTGGCACTCACTTAATTCTTAAATTTGCGGTTGAGTATTTGTTGATGGTGTTGCTGGCTCAGGAGTTGGAGCAACCGGTTGTACAACAGTTTTTGTAGTTGTTATATATTTTGAAGAGCGTAATTCGTGTGATTTCATAACAGCAAGAATAAGGTTTCCCACCATGAAAATAATACCGCAGGTCCAGGTTATTTTTTGAAAAAGATCTTGACCGCCAGATCCACCAAAAAGCATCTGTGCGCTACCGCCAAGACTACCAAGTCCGAGACTGCCTTTGCTTTGCTGTACCATTATGATAAGCACCATAAAAAAGCACATAATGAAAAAAAGAGTCATGAGTAGGCTGTAAAGCATCGTTTTCTCCGGATTAAAACTATCAATAAGTTATTCTATGTTATATATACGCTAATGATACTATTTTCTCAAATTTTTGAAAATCTAAGCTTGCGCTTCCTATCAAAAATCCCTCTATGTCGATGATTGTGCGTAATGTGGTAATAGTCTCTTCATTGACACTGCCGCCATACAAAAAGAAAAAAGTATTGTTATTGCCGGTGTTATTGTCATCACAAAAAATGATGAGCCATTTAAATATTTTTTCTAAATAGTTTTTATCAGGGGTTGTATGCGCACCTATAGCCCATAGAGGTTCATAGGCTATGTATATTTTTTTATCACTGTACCGTTTGATTATGTTAAATACTAGCCTTAATTGTGTGCGTAGTTTTTCTTCTGTTTTTCCGTTGTCATATTCTTCCTGCGTCTCACCGATGCATATGATGGGAGTAATATTGTGAGCGAGTAGTTGTTCTGTTTTTATTGCGATATCAATATCCGTTTCATGCAGCAACGTGCGTCGCTCGCTGTGCCCAATAATGCAGTATGCGCTTCCAATTTCTGCTAAATCTTGTGCAGATATTTCTCCAGTATATGCGCCTGGATTATGAATAGAGCAATTTTGTGCTCCCAGATGAAGAGGACTTGTTTTCAGAGCTGCTGCTAGCGGAGTAAGAGCGGTGAACGGAGGGCATGCGATGATGGTGGCATCGTGTTTGGTCGCCAGAGCATCAAAGCTGTCGCTATTGTTTTTATATAATTCTGTGGCAGCGGCGCTGGTGAGATTCATTTTCCAGTTTGCTACAAAAGTTAGCTTTTTATAATTCATCTTCATTACTAAAAATTAAAGAAACTAAATAAGTGCGTATTTAGGTTTATCACAGTTTTTCTTTTTAACAAATGTTTTGGTCAAAAGGGGGTTAGTTGTTCTAAAATGGAGCGCTGCTGCTGCGTAGTTTGCGATGGTACGTAATAGCAAAATGATGAGTGTAATCCCGAAGAGCAATAAGCAATCGGCCAACATCGGTTTGTAAATCCAGCTTGATGCCATCGGGAAATTGCGCTCCAAAGATGGTTTCTTCTCGTTTTGCCAAACTAATGCAACGAGCTTGGGGAATGATGCGACGAACGGCAGAAAGCTGCCCTTTGCCACCGTCAATTAACACTAAATCAGGAATATCATCTTCGTGTTTATAGCGCCGTGTTACAATTTCTTGTAGTGCGGCGTAATCATTTTGTTCTGAAAGTGTTTTGATTTTAAAGCGTCGGAAACTATTTTTATCCGGTTTTCCGTCGGTAAAACGAACACATGACCCAACTAAATAACTACTTTGAAAGTGAGAGATGTCAAAGCAGTCGATTGTTTTGATTGGGGTGTCGATTTGTAAGAATTGCTGTAATTGATAATTAATCGCGGAATCAACTGGCTGCAAACGCGGTGTGGTAACGGTATTAATAGCATCTTCGTATTTCGTTGGTGAATACCGTGTGGCAATAGTGGTAAAGATGGTATCAAAATTTTCGAGATAGTTATTGAGTTGCTGTGATTTTTCGAATACTAACTCGCGATTATATTCAGCTATTTTTGTTTTAATATTTTCTAAAAAAAGGTCATGATTGCTTTTTAGTGCTGCACGCGCAAGATCAAGGCGAAAGAGATAATCTTGCGTGTCAAATTGTTGCATGCAATTGCCCGCGCAGATCCCAATATGGTAATCAAGACAACCATTGGCAATAGTCTTATTGCATAAGAACAGTTTGAATGTTTGCATGAGGTAGCGATAAACGCCGCGTGCATGATTTTTGTGTAAAAAGGGGCCAAAGTAGCAGCCCTTTAGCTTCTTGTTTCTGACGATCTTTATAACCGAAGGACTGCTTGGTGTGTGAGCGGTAAAGAGAATATAGACAAAGGGCTGCCCGCTTTTAAGCAGAACATTATATTTTGGTTTGTGTTGGGCGATCAATTGCGCTTCAAGCAGCAAAGCTTCAGTCTCGTTTTTTGTGCCTATATAGTCCACCTTGGCATGCTCTTTGATAAGATTGTCTATTTTCCAGTCGGTATAATAGTTATTAAAATAGCTTTTAACGCGAGTTCTAATAGATTTTGCCTTACCGATGTATAAAATTGTGCCCGTAGGGTCTTTAAACAGGTAAACCCCGGGCGTTATGGGCAATGTGTTAAGAAAGGCTGTATTCATGAATATAAGCTCCTTTTTTACTAATATATCTCTATTTTAGCAAAAAAAAGGCTCTTTGTTGACTGGGGTGTCTTATGCATGTCTGTCGATTCAAATTGAATTTTTATAGAGAAGTTCGCTGTTTTGAGCGTGGGGGGCCAGTTCTATTTATCTTTTTTCGCTGTATACTTATTAGAATATATCTAATGGTTATAAAAGGGGTGTGCATTACTTGATTATGCATCTTAAGGCCCTCCTGAAATGGAATGAATGGATAGGTACATATGCCAGTTTCGTGGCAAAATTGTTTATCAAAGGAATGCAATGGTACGTAAAAATGGTGGATTCAGTTGGATTTATAGGTCTCTCATTATAGCCTTGGCCTTATTGGGGCCCGTTCACTATAGCTTTACCCTTGGATCGGCGGAGCATAAAGCTACATCGGGCTTAAGTTATGTGCCAATGGGGTATAAAGATGTAGCAAACTACTATTTACCGTCTTTTGGGGTGAAGTCCTTTATTAATCACGATTCATGGGAAGTTACCGATTTCGAGCGACGCGCTATCGTTTTTTCTATGCTTGATCAATATGAGCAGACCCATTTAACGCAAGGCAAGTATATAGAGAGAGAATCGGTCGCCTCTATTTTAAAAGATTTACATATTTTTTGTGGGAAGAATGATCCGCTGAGTAAGAATGATGAGCTGGGTAACCACCTTTTTGCAAGGATTAATAAAACGGAAACGGTGTTTGGTGAAGCAGTTTTAGCGCATATGGTCGCAAATCCAGTGCGAGACATACAAACATTACAAGATCGTCAGGAGTTTATTCAAGCGCTTATCAACGATCCAGCATTCTATACCCAAGTTGAACAGGTAGTAGAAGAGCTAAAAGGAATAGAAGAAAATATCATACCGATTTGGAAGTCAAGACGGTCTATTATTAAAGGACAGGGTAATCACTATTATTTTACTGCTGATGGCTTCAAAGATTATAATACTAATCAGTATATGTTAGAATTCCGGAATCGCTTTTTCCCGCTTTTGACTGCATCGCGCACAATTTTATTGAGTGAGTTTTTGGAAGCGACCTTCCATCATTGGTTGCATCAGACTCAACATAATGCACGAGAAATAGGGATAGTGATTGCAGGTCTTATTGGGCTTGCTGGTGGTAAGCTAGGAGCAAATGAAGATGGAACACCACAAGATTTAACACCATATAAGATACCAGCTCTTTTATCTATTTTTGGTGGGCTTTTGAAAAAAGCATGGTTTTCAACCGTTGGGGAAAATCGTGATGAAAAAGACATCTTTGGGCAAAACTTTTCAGGCCCTACTATGGTTGGCCATTTAATGCATTTTTCTCAGATGTTGCTCTTTTACTATGGCAAATATGAGGCCGTGAAGGGTATTTATAATTCAGAAGTAACTAGACGTGAATTTTTAAAAGGATTAAAAGGAACATTAGTCGGTACGAAACAATTATTTACAACATTTGAATTAGCTAATAAAACATTAAAGCAGCATAATTTTATGCCGATTGTCGATAAGCAACATGCGTTGAGAGATTTTTTCTTAGGTGAAGAACGATCGGAATCGTTGCAGCATTTAAAGCAATTGTTAAAGACAAACACCTTTAAAAAAGACACCGGTATATCATTCTTCCCGCCGCACATGGGACGTATTTTAGTTGCATATAAACATGTAGATACTGTACGTGCTGATTTGGTGGGGCCATTACAGGTGTTAGGTCAACTTGATGCATATCTTTCAATAGCAAAGTTGTATAAAGAATATAAAGATGAACGTGTTTCTTATAGCTTTGCCCAATATAGCAATGCAAAACTACCTTATTTCCAAGCCACAGATTCTTGGAATCCGTTTGTGGATACCGATAAAGCCGTGGTCAACGACGTAGAATTGGGTATTGCGCATGGAATGCGTGGTATGATTTTAACCGGTTCTAACATGGGTGGAAAATCAACGATATTAAAAGGGTCGGCACTAGATATTTGGCTTGCGCAGTCATTAACTATTGCTCCAGGAGAATTAGTGAAACTAACTCCATTCGGGTACTTGGGATCGTCATTGAATGTTGCTGATTTTACGGGTAAGGCGTCATCATATAAAGCTGAGGGCTTGAGAGCGCAATCGTTATTGAGAGGTAAAAACAGATGTGACGAAGATCTTCTTGGATTATTTATCATTGATGAATTGTATAAGGGTACTCATGCTGATTATGGAGCAGAGCAATGCTGTTTATTTGCAAAAGAGCTCCTCGAGTGTCCGTACGTATTATTTATTTTTGCGAGTCATTTTACACCACGTATTAACGATCTTGAGTTAGAAACAGAAGGTGCTTGTGAGAATTGGAAGGTGGATGCTATTAAGCAGCCAGGGGGGGGGTTTGAGCTGCCCCATAAACTTGCACGCGGTGTGAGTACGGTGAATATTGCAGCAGAGATTGTTAATCAATTAATGGCCGACATTCCATCTTGGAAGGAAGCTCAAGGAATGAAAAAAGACAAAATCCAGGAGCTTGCCGCATCTCCAGTATGATGATTAATTAGTTAGTTAGATAATTTAAAAGTTCCGATTTTGAGTTGTGATGGTTTTTCTTAAAAATCATTGTGATTAAAATCGGAACTTTTTGTTTATTGCGATGCATCATACTGATGCAGTAATGAGCGTTTTTACATTTACGTCCCTTTCAAAAAACATTATAGTAATACACCATTAGCAGTATTTATAATGTGTAGAAAATAATAGTGGGTGTGCAATGGCTTTTCGTGAGAGAAAATTAGGGATATTATTTGTTTTTGGTGTTACGGCGTTGGTTGGTTGGTATGGGTATGGATATTTTTTTGATGCCACCATTCCCAATGTGCAGATTGAAGGGTTGCAAAATAACTCATATTACGCAGGGGACATTCAATGTTGCGTAGCATGTAATAAGCGTGGAGAACTTTCAATTTGGTTAGATAATCAACCGCTTCTTAATAAATTTAGTGTAAGTGGTGGCCAAGATTATCCGTTTGCTATTCCAACACAAAGTATCGCGAATGGTGAACATACAGTTCGTGCAGAGTTTACAGAAAAAACGTTTGCAAAAAAACATGCAACATTAAGTCGTCAATTTTATGTAGACAATAATCCCTTGCAAGCAGCTTTTGTAAAACCAGATGCAGATTATAAGGTGTTGCAAGGCAGAACATTACATGTACAATTTCAGGTCAATAAGCCAATTAAAGAAGCAAAAGTAACGGCATTATCTTCAGATTATACCTGTTTTCCGGAAGCGGATCGCTCTCCTATTTATGAATGTTATGTCCCCGTTTTATGTGAGCAAGCGCCCAATGAGTATCTATTTTCGGTAGAGATTGTAGATAACGTAGGTAATGTTTTACATCTAGATAACAAGATGCAAGTAGTGATGTTCCCATTTAAAAAACAGACTTTACAGTTTGATAAAGAGATGGTGCAAACAGAGCGGAAATTGGGATTAAGTATTGCAGAAAGAGAGCGAATGATAGAAGAGTTGGGTCTGCAATCTGAGCAAAAAAAATTATGGAACGGAAGTTTCTGTACACCGATAGATATCGTTAAGGTTACCTGTGATTTTGGCACCATTCGTACAACGCAAGAAAAAGGTCGCTATAAACATGGAGCGTTAGATGTTATTAGCAGTACGCAAAAATCGGTAATATGGGCGACACAGGCGGGCAAAGTGGTACTCAAAGACCGATTTGAGGATTCAGGAAATACTGTAGTTATTGACCATGGTTTTGGTGTGTTGTCTCTTTTCTATCATCTTGAAAATTTTGCCAATATTGAAGTTGGTCAAAAAATAGCACAAGGCGCTCCGCTTGGAATTATGGGAAAAACTGGGTACGCAAAAGGATATCATTTACATTGGGAGATGCGTGTGAATAATATGCAGGTAGACCCAATGCAATGGACGCAGTCCACTTTTTAAGGTGATAGTAAAATAATACAATTGCAATTGGGGTGATACTTATAAGGAGATTGTATGTATTTTATTCCCCGATTTAATAAATTGTTTTCATTAGTTGCCGATATGCGCAATGCCTATCGGTATCTTTTATTAGCACTATTTCTTGTAGGATTAGTGGGTGTTTGGTTATTTGCTAGTTATTATACTATCGAAAGTTATATACAAGGGTATCATAGTAAAATCAATGAAATCCAACAGCAGATTGTCCAATGTCATGAATCCGATACGATGTGTAAAGTGCTGAATCAGTCGATAATTGGTTTGTCTAATGAGCTTAAAAACTTGCAGCAGGGTGCTATTGTCGATCGTTTTCAAATGTTAACATCGACTATTTTTTCTGTGTTGTATCGCACGGGCATCGTATTTAATTCGTATGGTTCTGAAAGAGATACAGATAAAGGATGGTATCAGTTGGGCATGGTACGATTTGATGTTGTCGCTCCATACCAAAAGTTTTTGCAGTTCGTTTATGAGTTATGTGCATCTCACGCTTTAATTTCTATTGATTCTGTACAAGCCACTTCAAACGAAAAAGCGGACTTTAATTTTAATGTAATGTTCTCTTTAATAGCATTAAAAAACCCCTCAACTTTTGAAAAAAGCTGAAGGGTTAGGGGGGTGAACAATGCTAAGATGCATTGTTCATTTAGGGACTCTTTTTATATTTTCTTCTATTCTCATATAATGCAAAGAGATCGTAACAATCAGTTGTGCTATTGTCAAGGAAAAAAAGACGACTGTTATTATTGCAAAATTATTAATAATTTATTGTGGATTATAAAGATAAAACTCTGTTCTTTTAAATATTTTTTGGTTTTTATTCATTATTAATTTTTAAAAATACATGTGATGAATGATAGCAAGAGTGCTGGTTTCCCGCTGTTTTTTCTGTATAAAAGAGCGTGTGATTAACAAAATATATCTCGATTCTATAGAGTAGTTCGTATGTGTTTTTATATATGATGGCTTTCTTAAAAAATCTTTAAAAAAATGAGTGAATATGTATGAATATTGATAAACGATCGTTATTTTTGCAGTATTCAAGCGCATCGAAAGAAGAAATCATAACACGCTTTAATTCCTCTGCTCAAACTGGGCTTACGAATGAGCAGGTGTCAGAGTATCAAAAAAAATACGGTAGAAATGAGTTGCCTGAAAAGAAGGTACAGTTTTTAGATTTTATGTACATGCAATATAAATCGCCAATAGTTGTATTGTTATTAGTAGGGTCTGTTACTTCTCTGGTTTTGCATGAATGGATGAATGCTATCATCATTATATCTATTGTTGGTGTGAACGCTTTTATTGGTGCATATCAGGAATATAAGGCTACATTATCAGTGAAACTTTTGAGTAAATATTTAGAGCGATCGTCAAAAGTGATAAGGCAAGGTGCAACCGTAATCGTAAAAAATGCAGAGATTATTCCTGGAGATATTCTTGTGCTGGAGGCAGGCGATGCAATGCCTGCTGATGTTAGGTTTATAGAGAGTCATAATGTTTTGGTGGATGAATCAAATCTTTCTGGGGAATCATTACCGGTACAAAAAACGATTGAGTCAGTAACTATAGCATCTGAGACCGTTTTTCAAGCGAGCAATATTGGTTTTAGTGGAACTGTTGTTGTTGAAGGTATGGGTAAAGCAATTGTCTTTGCTACCGGCGAAAAAACGGTATTTGGTTTAGAGGGTAAGACGGTAACAGCAACAATTCATGAAACAGACTTTTTTAATACGATACAGCGAATAAGTTATTTTTTAATCCAGATGATTGTAGTGACATTGATTGTTTTAATAGTTGCACAGCTAATGTTTAGATCACCAAAAGATTATGGAGATCTTATGATGTTTGTGGTAGCGCTTGCAGTAGGTATTATTCCTGAAGCATTACCAACGATCATTACTGTTGCACTTTCCCGTGGGGCTTTGATTCTTTCTAAAAACAATGTTGTGGTCAAACGTCTTGCAGTTATAGAGGATTTAGGAAGTTTGGAAGTTATCTGTACAGATAAAACAGGGACTATCACGGAAAATGTCTTGACCGTGGGAGATGTCTATGCCGTTGGTGAGTTGAATCCAGTTTTTTATATGTCTTTGTCTGGAGCTCAGCCTTTTACAAAAGAGGTGCGACCAACAAGTCCGTTTGACTTTGCCGCATGGGATACGCTGTCTCCAACAGATTTTGATTTACTTACTCAATATAATCGGGTGCAAGAGGTTCCATTTGATACAAAATATAGACGATCATTGGTGCTGTTGCAGCATGGTACGCAGTATATCTTGGTGGTACGTGGCGCACATGAAGAAATACTGTCACGTGCGCATCTTTCAGAAGAAAAAAAGGCAGATATGGTTGCTTGGGTAAAGGAGCAGGCACATAAAGGATGTCGTGTTATGGCAGTTGCGCGTAAAGTTAGCGCACAGAATATAAACGATTTATGGTCGTTGGAATCTGATTTAGAGTTCATTGGTCTTATTGCACTGTATGATCCGATTAAAGAGACCGTGCAGTATACGCTTAAAAAAGCGCGCAAGTTAGGGCTTGCGGTAAAGATTATTACTGGTGACAGCCCGGAGATCGCGGGATATATAGCATACAGTATAGGATTAATATCCGATCCAAAATTGGTTATCTCAGGTCAAGATTTTGCACAACTTAATGCAGAAGATAAAAAGCATACGGCGGAGACATCATCTGTTTTTGCTCGTTTTTTATCAGAACAAAAAGCTGAGCTGATTGCTGTTTTAAAACAGAATAAAACAGTGGCATATCTTGGCGATGGCATCAATGATATTTTAGCGTTGCATGAAGCGCATGTTGGCATAGCAGTAGACAGTGCAAGTGATACGGTTAAAGACGCTGCGGATATTATTTTGCTCAAAAAAAGTTTAAAAACCATAATTAATGGCATTGTGATTGGTAGGCAAACGTTCATTAATACCTTTAACTATCTGAGAATCACTTTGGCATTAAATATAGGTAATTTATATTCTATCGCGGCTATGTCTTTTTTTGTTCCCTTTTTGCCTTTGCTGCCTTTGCAAATTTTATTGGTGAATATACTTGCCGATGCACCCATGATTGCTATTGGAACAGATAATGTAGATATTAAAGAGATAAAAAAACCAACGCGGTACAATCTGCGACAATTTATGGTACCGATCATTATCTTTGCACTATTAAATTCGGTTTTTGATTTTCTGTTTTTATATCATTTTTATGGACATAGCGCGATATTTTTTCAAACTCATTGGTTTATTTTTAATATTGTTACTGAGACGTTATATATTTTTTCCGGACGAACCAAGTTGTTCTTTGCATATGCAGTACGCCCCTCTTGGTGGCTATTGTTATTTGTAGGGATCACCATTTGTATAGGAATCTTGATTCCCTGTACTACGTGGGGAAGAGAGCTGTTTTCATTCATGCCGCCGACGTATGATGGGCTTCTATGGATTGCCGGCTTAACGCTTGCCTATTTGATGGTATGCGAAGTAACAAAAGGAATCCTGTATATGATGCAAAAAGGATCTAAACGTTCGATATAATAGACCTATTTGCGCATTCTCGATCTTTTAATTATTCTAAAGTTACATTGAATTAAGATTTTATTATGAAATAAGGGCGGAATGATTATGAGTAATCGATTTATGGGGAATTTATATCTTTTAGTAGGTGCTCTTTTTTTAATGTTTGGAATACGGCCTTTATTGTGGCCTCTTTTTTGTATAGCGGCTGGTCTTATTTGTATTCATCATGGCATGCAGTTGCGTGGTTTTTCTATGGCACAGCTTATGTTTCGTGCCTGGACTGGTAACCGATTTCGTATGTAACGATTTTTAAGAATTATTTCTTCCGCTTAAACTTCTTTTCTATGTCATGCAAGCTCAGTAGCCATCCTGTTGGGCGACCGTGAGGACAGGTAAAACGATTATCGGTTTTTCCAAGGTCGTTAAGAAGGGTTTGCATTTGTTCAGTTGTCATTGCATCACCAGCTTTGACTGCTGCTTTACATGCCATCTGTGCGCGTAATTTTTTATGCGCGGTTTCAAAAAAATCTGACGTGGTAACATCTTGCTCTTCGTGAATCCAACTGATTATTTCTTTAATAAGCGCATCGCAGTCACTATTTTTAAGATGCACTGGGGTCGATTGAATTATTAATTGATTAGGCCCGAATGGTTCAACAATGATGCCATTGTGCGTAAATAGTTCTAAATAGGGCGTTATGAGCGCGATATCGTGGTCCGAAAGGGTGACAATTTGAGGGAATAGCAAGCTTATTGTGGCGATTTCATTAAATCGTTTGGCAAATAATTCGTAAAGGACTCGTTCATGAGCCGCGTGTTGATCCACTAAAAAGAGTCCGTCTTCTTGTTCAATCAAAATATATGTTTTGTTATATTGTCCAATCAATGTATATGCTGTCTGTTTTTCTGATGTAAGAAAAGCATCATTTTGTTCAGCAACTATTGAAGCAGCGGGAGTTGGTGTGGTTGTATACAGAGGCTGTTGTATATCGTTATATTCTTCAAACAGTGGTTGTGTAGGGGATGCAGGTGCATCAAATACGGGAGCATTGAAATCAAAAGATGGAAGAGCTGGTTTGTCTGAAATTAATGCTGATGAGGTAAATGAACTTTGATAAGGCTCGTATGATTGATATGGTGCTTGATCAAAATAAGACGTTTTTGGTGTGAGTGAATTTGTCGATATTGTTGGCTGTGTAATATTACGCGTTAAGTTTTTTTCCAACGTTTGTTTTACGCTGCTTTGCAGTACTGTTTCAACTGAATGGGGATGTAGAAACTGTACTTCTTCTTTTCGTGGATGAATGTTCACGTCTAGTTCTGTTGGATCGACTTCTATAAAGAGAGCAGTGAGTGGTGCACGTTGTGGTGGAATCGCATTCAAATAACCTTTTAGTAACGCGCGACCAAGGTTATAGTTTTTAACCCATCGTTTATTAACAAAAAAGAACATATTGCTGCGATCATAGCGGTAATAATGATGATTCGAGATAACGCCGCTTATAGAAATAGTGTTCGTTTTGTTATTTTCATTAGGTAGGGTAACGAGATGCTGTGATACAGTATGGTCCCAAATTTGTGTGCAACGATCAAGAACTGTTTCAGTCCTAGGGCAATGCAGGACCTGTGTACCATCGTGAAATAGTTTAAAGCTAACTGTCGTATAAGATAAGCAAATTGCATGCATCAGTTGCAGTATCGCACGCCATTCGGTATCCCGTTTTTTCAAGAATTTTTTTCGTGCAGGGATGTTATAAAACAGGTCTGAAATAGTAATGTCGGTACCGGTATTACATGATACCAGTGCTTCTTGTATGATTGCACTGTTTTCTATGGTCAGTGATATACCTTGTACAGCGTCATCTTCTTTGGTGATTAACATTGTTTTACTAACGGCAGAGATACTGGCCAGGGCCTCACCGCGAAAACCGAACGTGCTGATATGCGTTAAATCATTAATGGAACTTATTTTACTGGTTGCATACTGTGCAATGCAGATACGGGCATCTTCATATGACATACCGCACCCATTATCGATAACACGAATCAACTGTTTGCCGCCATCTTCTATGTAGACAGTGATCTGTGTTGCCCCTGCATCGATTGCATTTTCAACGAGCTCTTTAACAACGTTTGCAGGTTTATCGATTACTTCTCCTGCGGCAATTTTATGAGCTTCGTGCGGAGGAAGTTGGTGTATGCGGTTCATGAGATAATTCCATTTTTATGAAGTACATATTGTTGTTTACCATACCATGATTTGTTTTAAAAATCTTTAATTATTGTGGTAACATTAGGTATCTAAAACATTATTTTTAAATACAGAGGGATTCTATATGAAAAAATTGGCGAAAATTATATATTTTTTTGGGTTGTTACTATGTGTGTTGCGTGTGCATACCAGTACTGATTATGTAAAATTATGCCATTTGCCAGTGCAGGAAGTTGAAAAGGAAGTTGAGAAGAAAAAATCTCAGGGGTATGGAATAGATCATAAAGATAGCAAAGGGTTTACTTTATTAGCAGCTGCGGTGAGAGCCAATAAGCCAGATATAGTTGAGTTGTTATTTGGCGCAGGTGCAGACCCTGCTTTAAATGGATCAGCGATGATGGAAGCGAAAGATACAAATATGGTACGTCTGTTAGTGGCAAACAAGATATCAGTAAATTCGACTGATAAAGATGGCCAAACGGCTTTGTTACGTGCTGCTGCTGAGGGACGATTGGAAACGGTAAAGGCATTAGTAGAGGCGGGTGCAAATCTACACAACAAAGATAATAAGGGACAGTGGGCATGGCAGAGGGCTCGCAAAAATGGACATATAGATGTGGCTGTTTGGTTAGAAGGAAGAAAAGAGATAGGTAGGATAAAAGTGGCAGATGGCTTGCTAGACATAGTATTCAAGTTTTTAGGTGCCCTTATTAAGGGATGAGAGAAAATAAAAATTTTGGCGAGTGCATATGCATTTCACTGGTACTTTCGATTTTTAAACCCAGTCTCATCACAGATTGGGTTTTTTCTTTGTTGTTTTCATTTCCTTGATTATTTGAAAACAAATGTATTATTTTAAAACCATTAAATAATTAAATTGTTAATTAGGGGTCGGACAAGGTCACGTCGTAGCCCCTAGGTGAAGACGGAAGGGAGTTGAAAGTGAAGCTGGTGATAAAATATGGTTTATTATTTGGCATTGCGACCACTTTTTTTGTAGGTCAGTATGTATCTGCAGATGATTCTGTCCAAAAAGCTCAAAACCGAGCGGCTCGTCTTGCCGGGCAGGTGCAGGCCAAAAAATCTACGCCAATCATTGTGCCTCAAGATACGGCAGCGCTCACTTCTTACTTGCGCGGTTACTGCGGTGTGGTACAGGGATTGTGGCAGAAATCATTTGTACAATACGAAAAAATGTTAGAAGAGATGCTCTACAACGAAGAGTTGTATAAAGATGATTATTTTGTGTTTTATCATGCGCAACAGCAAGAAAATCGGGTCCTTGTCGAATTTGTAAGAAATTTGTATGCATTTATTTATAAAAAGCCGTTGCGAGAAGATTTTGAATATTTTCGTTTTTGGGTGGATGGCTCTGATTATAAGGATATTAATAGTTATTTAGATAGTTTTGGCATTCCTAATCCATTTTCGGTAGGTGGAAGAACACTCAATGATTTAAGCCCAGCAATTCGTGCGGTGCTATTATCAGTAAACCCAATACTCTTTAATAATTTTGATAACGAAGGTTCATGCACCTGGGATTATTTTTTGAGAAATCGTAGTTTGGAAAACTTTATTAAAGTGGCATTGGAAAAGTTTTTTAGAACATATGGGTTGCAAGAAAAATTCATAGAGCAGCTGCTTGCAATTAATGAGCAATTCCCTGCGCCAACTGGGGATCTCCTGCAGATATTTGTCCCAAAAGAGTTGGTTAATGACTGCGCATATATATGCCACGTGTATGGCATTCCTCAAAAAGAATATATCGTTGATATTGCGGGTAAATCGTTAGGGCTTTCTGATTATGATTCAGTTCGTCAACGGTATATAAAATGCAGTGTCATTCTTGAGTTAATGCAGACGCAAGCAGATCGCATTAAAGATATACAGTCCATACAAGTGCGACTATTTATTTCAAAATACGGACCATTTCTAAATCCTGATATGGGGGTGAAGATAATTCGGTTTAGCTCATTAGATCAAAAACAATTACAGAATTATAAGGCAGCGGTTAAAGGGGTGACAGAACGAATGGTTGCAGCTCATTCAGGTGCGATAATGCGTAAAGTTCAACAGGAAGTTTTTGGTATGCAGCTGGGAAAATTGTACAGCAATATACACCAAAGAGAGCGAGAATATAGATCTGAGCCTGATCAAAGAAAGCGAGCAGTCGAGGCTCGTGAACAACTGACAAAGCCTACAACTATTTTTGAAGCAATAAAGCATCCGGAGACCATGCAATGGATGGGTAAATTTTTAAAGGAAAAAAATGTGATCAATGCCAAAGATATGTTTGGTGATACCCCATTGATTGTTGCTACAAAAGAACATAAAGCGAATGTTGTACAGCTTTTATTAAAGGCTGGTGCGGATATAAATGCATTCGATCGGTATAAACAAACTGCTCTGATGTATGCAGCCAAATTGGGTTATGGCGACGTGTTGCAGGTGTTATTAAAAGCAGGGGCAAATAAAGAACTTGGGGACGAAAATGGATTGACTGCATTAATGCATGCTGCTATAGCAGGAAGTGTGATGGCAGTGCAAATTTTAGTGGCAGCGAATGTTAATCAAGAGACTGCAGACAACAATGGCTGGACAGCGTTGATGCATGCTGCTTTTTTAGGAAAAGAAGTGGTGATTCGATTCTTAGTCGAAATGGGCGCAGATATTTCTGCAAAAAATATAAATGGTAGCACTGCATTGGATATTGCGCGAGAGATAGGAAACGAGGAGATTGTTAGGTACCTGAAGGATATGCAGAAAAAGCAAGATAGGGAAATAAAAAGTAGTTTGTAAGTCAATAATTGGTGAGAAGGGTAGTCCATGAAGCAATACTTAAAAAGCAGCTTATTGATAGTTGTTGTTGGTTTCAGTATGGTCCTGCATTTACAAGCAGCCAACTCATCAACGCAAGCGCGTAAACGGGTAGAACGTGTTATGGGGCATGTGCAACCAGATGCAGGGGTAAAAAAGGAAGAAGTTGCAAGTGATGCTTCAGTACAGAAAGCGCAAAAGCGCTTGCAGCGGTTGAAAAAACAAGTGCAACCAAGCACACCCAAACAAGCTCTTACACCGGAAGGCGTTGCTGCGACGGAGATGTTTCTGCAAGAACCAGATTATTGCCCTCAAATTAAAGAAAAGTGGTTTCCAGAACTAGTAAAGCATGGTGATGCAATAAAGAAGATGCTGGAAAATGAAAAGCGATATGAAGATACGTATTTTGTTTTTTATCATGCGCAGCAAACAGAGAATCGGCTGGTTGTGGAATTTTTAAGAAACCTGTATGAATTTGAAACAAAGAAGAAATTACGCCCTGATTTTGAGTTTTTACGATTATGGAAAGATGGATCTGATTACAAAGATGTTAATAGCTATTTAGATAGTTTTGGTATCCCTAATCCGTTTACGGTTGGGGTGGGTAATTTAAATGATAATCGAGCAGACATACGAGGATTGCTTTTAGCGGTCAACCCAGTATTATTTGGTAATTTTAATTATAGCGGTGAATGTACTTTCCAATATTTTTTGGCAAACCGTAGTATAGCAAATTTTATTAGAGAAGCATTAGGAGCAATTTTTAGTCAGTATAAATTTGAAGAAAATTTAGCTCATAAACTTATCGATATTAATAAAAATTTTCCTGCTAAAACGGGTGATATTATACAGATTTTTATACCAAAACATTTAGTCAATACATACGCATACCTTTGCCGAGCATGGGGAGCTCCTAAAAAGTCGTATTTTGTTGATGGTAATGATCAGCCGATTGTGCAGATAAAAAAAGATGATCAGGATGATGAAGGTGATTATGATCCTGTTCGTGAGCGGTATGTAAAATGCGATAAGATTCTTGAGTTATTGCAGACGCAAAAAGGAGTTATTAAGAACTCACAAGATATTCAGCTGCGGCTCTTTTTTGCTAAATCTGGTCCGCTGTTAAACCCTGATATGGGGGCAAAGATGTTTCGGTTTACGGCTCTTACTCCGCAACAGCTGCAGGAATATAAACAGCGGGTTGCGGCAGCTTCACGGGAAATTTTTGCTCATACTCATTCAGGAGCACGCTTTTATGCAAAAACGGTGTATCGCGCTGATCCCATGCAAAGCCCGAGAGGCCTTAATCTAAAAGAAAAAGGTGAAGTTGAGCAAGCATTTGGGGTTTTAACAACTCCGGTTAATCTTTTGCAAGCAATGGATGCGTCTGATTCACTTCCAATAATGAAAGAGTTGTTGGCAAAAGGTGCTGATATAAACATTCAAAATAAAGATGGTGCGACTCCATTAATGCTTGCGGCGCAGCAGGGGAAACTAGATATAGTACAATTTTTAGTTGATGCTAGCGCTAATAAGGATGCTCAAGACAAAAAGGGAAAAACAGCATTAATGCTTGCAGCATATAGTAGGCAATTAGAAGTAGTACAGTTTTTGGTAGCAGCGGGTGTGGATAAAGATGCGCATGATGCAAATGGTGAAACAGCGTTAATGTATGCATTGAAAGAATTAAGGCATCTTTCATATCCTGACATGATTGATGCCAGAAACAAACAATTAGACCTTATACGATTTTTGGTAACGGCGGGTGTTGATCTAGCAGCTCGTGATCAGCATGGTAGAACAGCATTTCTGTATGCAGCGGGATCTAGAGATTTGGAGGCGGTGCAACTTCTGATAAATGCAGGAGCTGATAAAGAGGTGCGTGATGCAGGAGGTCAGACGGCACTAATGCATGCGGTTGCAGAAAACAGTTTAGAGATTGTGCGGTTTTTGGTGCATATAGGTTTGGATAAAGATGCTTATGACGTACAAGGGCGAACGGCATTAATCAGTGCGGCTAACTATGGATATTTAGATATTGTACAGTTTTTGGTTGGAGTAGGGGCTAATAAGGATGCTTATGATAAAGATGGCCAGAGTTCATTAATGCTTGTTGCTCACTACGGAAGATTAGATACAGTACGATTTTTGTTGCAAGCAGGTGTCGATAAAAATGCTCAAGATAAGAAAGGCAAAACAGCACTAATGCTCGCTGCAGATTATAATTGGCTAGAAATTGTACAAATTTTGGTAGAAGCAGGCGCTGACGTTGATATTGAGGATGCGGATGGAAAAACTGCTTTGCAAATAGCGGAAGATGGAGGACCGAGTAGTAAACAGATCGTTGAATATTTACAAGCCAAACGGACTGACCCATTTGTGATAATCGATCGACCAAATGCTGTGGAAGTGCTTAAACAGCTTTCAAAGGAAGAGATTGTTTCTTATAAAAAAGACAAGCATGGGCGTACGATATTAATGTATGCAGTTGAAAAAGGTAAATCCGATGTAGTACAATTTTTAGTACAAGCAGGTGTTGATGTTAATGAAACCGATACAAAGGGACGAACTGCATTAATGTTTGCGGCGCAGTATGGCAAGTTAGATGTAGCGAAATTTTTGGTACAGTCTGGCGCAACAGTGGATGCTAAGAGAGTGGATGGTAAAACGGCTTTGCAGATAGCCCAGGATGTGGGAAAGAGAGCAGAAGGCGTTGCGCAATACCTACAGAACTTTATTTTATTGACCGATTTATTTGCGGTAATTGCTCATCCCGATGCCATGGATCTGCTCAACAAATTTTCAAAAGAACGGATTGTTACGTATGGTACAAATAAGGATGGGCTTACGCCGTTAATGTATGCAGTTGAGCAAGATAAAATTAGGGTAGTAGAGTATTTGGTGGGGGCAGGGGTTGATCTTGATGCTAAAAATAGTGATGGCAAAACGGCTGAGCAGATGGCTGAGAGTACAAGCAGGTCGAGGATTGCACACTATTTGCAGGAATATAAAAAGCTGACGACTGATGTGTTTGCGGCGATCGATGATTATCATCCAATGACATGGCTGAGAAAGTATTCTAAAGAGGTTCTTGTTTCTTATCCTAAGAATAAAAAAGGTCAGACGCCATTAATCTACGCCGTTGAAAAAGATGGATATGAGCAGCAGAAAGTAGTGCAGTTTTTAGTCGGAGCAGGCGTTGACATCAATGATCGTGACGCAGAGGGTATGACTGCATTAATGCGTGCAGCGAGAATGGCTAGGGCAGAGATTGCAGGATATTTAATTAATGCCGGTGCAGATAAAGAAGTGCGTAGTGAAAAATATGAATGGACGGCGCTCATCTGTGCTTTGGCGAGATTAAGAGAATTGATTGGTTCCATGAAGGATGACAGGGGCGATCGGTATAAGGATCAAATGGTTGCAACTATAGAAAAACAAGCAAATCTTGTACGGTTACTTGTTAACTCTGGCGCGAATAAAGAAGCTCGAGATTCATATGATGAAACAGCATTGATGTATGCAGTATCGTCGGGAGATTTAGGCATTGTACAATTTTTGATAGATGCAGGAGCAAATAAAGACGTACGTAATAAGTATGATAGGACTTTATTAATGTTTGCAGCGCGCGCAGGCTACTTAGATATTGTACAGTTTTTAGTACAAGGCGGTGCTGATCTTGATGCTAAAGACAAAGCAGATAGAACTGCTTTAGATCTTGCGAAAGAAGAGAAGCGCGATGCAGTCGTTGAATACTTGCAAGAGCAGAAAAAGCAATTGTCGAGCAATATATTTGCAGTGATTGATCATTCAGATGCTATGACATGGCTTGCCAGATTTCCTAAAAAAGAAATAGTTCCAAAGTTTCCTTTTGTTAGGGAAAAAGATAGTCAGACTCCGTTAATGTATGCTGTTGAAAAAGGTAAGTTTGACGTAGTGAGATTTTTAGTAGAGGCCGGGGTGAATCTTAATGCTAAAGATGATAATGGAAAAACCGCGTGGCAGATAGCGAAAGATAAGGGGTATACGGATATTGCGCAGTATTTACAGCAAAAGTATAAAGAGCAGATGCCGGGATATAAAAAGGTAATAAAGAAGATAAAAAGCAAGTTGTAAAGATCAAAATTAGGGCGGGGAGTGGAAAATGAAGCAGTATTTTAAAAAGAGTATTTTGATAGCGATTATTATTAATGGTGCGTTGAGTGTGCAGTTGCATGCCGCTAGTCCTACGAAGCCTTGGCAAAGTAGGAAGCCTGACTCGCAAGCGCGCAAACGTGCGGAACGCTTGATGGGCCACGTGCAGCCAGATACGGGGGTAAAAAGGGAAGAAGCTGAGGGTGATATCTCAGCGAAGAAAGCGCAAAAGCGGCTTGATCGATTAAAAAAGCAAATACAACCAAGCAAGCCAGAATCAGCCTTAGCGCCAGAAGATGTTGGTGCGACGAGCAAATTTATTGAAAAACCAGAGCATTGCGATGTTGTTATAAAGAAATGGAAAAATGAACTGCGAAAGTACGGCAGGGTCGTAGTGGAACAAATGTTAGAAAATGAGGAGCGATATCAAGATACCCATATTGTATTCTATCACGCGCAGCAACAAGGAAATAGGATTATAGTAGAGACTTTAAAAAATCTATATGAAAGAGAAAATAAAAAACCATTGCGCTCGGATTTTGAGTTTTTACGATTATGGACAGAAGGATCTGATTACAAAGATGTTAATAGCTATTTGGATAGTTTTGGTATACCTAATCCATTTACGGTTGGTCCGAACAATATGAATGATAATGATCCAAAGATTCGAGCAATGCTTTTAGCCGTAAATCCAGTATTGTTTGGTAATTTTGATTGGGAAGGAGAATGTACCTTCGCCTATTTTTTGAGTGATCGCAGTATAAAAATGTTTGTTCAGAGTGCGTTAAGAGATATTTTTCAAAAGTATGGGCTTAATAAATCTTTTATTAAAGACCTTCTTGATATTAATCAGAAAAATAAATCTAACACCGGAGACATTGTACAGGTATTTATACCAAAAGAATTAGTTGATGACTGTGCGTATCTTTGCCAAGCATGGGGTGCTCCGCAAAAAAACTATCTTCTCGATAAAAACGGTCAGCCGATTATAAAGGATGATAAAGGTATTACCTTATATGACAATAGGCGTGAGCGTTATACAAAGTGCCGCACAATTCTTGAGCTATTACAAGTTGATAAAGATGCTGTTGAAGATGTTAAAAAAATACAATTGCGGCTTTTCTTTTCAAAAACAGGGCCGTTATTAAATCCCGATCTGGGAGCAAAAATATTTCGTTTTACAACCCTTTCTGTAGAACAGTTACGGGAATATAAAGAATCAGTTAAAGATGTTTTAAGAAAAGCTTTTGCCCATTATGAAAAACCATTATTGCGTCGTATAAAGGAAGGTTTATTGGGAACTAAAGAGCAAGCATCGCCAAGAAGAGCAGAAGAACAGTCAAACCTGCTTACATCGCAAGAAAAAAATGAGGCTCAACCAAGGCCGCTTACATTTCAGGAGAAGAATATTATTGAGAAGACAGTTGATCGGTTGGTGATACCAATAAATATTTTTGAAGCAATCACAATGCTCGATGCTGTAGAAGAAGTTAAAAAGCTTTTGGCACAGGGTGTTGATATTAATCAGGTAAACGCTGAGGGAGAAACTCCATTTTTTTATGCAGTGAAGAAAGGCAGATTTCACGTTGCACATATGTTGCTAGAAGCAGGTGCAAACAAAGAGGCGCGTGATAAATATGATCATACGATATTGATGAGTGCAGTGTCCTGGGCAAATATCGAGACTATAAAATATTTGGTATTGGATGCAAAGGTAGATATTAATGCTGGTGATAAGGACGGTAAAACAGCATTAATGGTGGCAGCTCGAGACGGAATGGCGGGCTTTGTGAGACTGTTCTTAGAGAATGGCGCTGATATCGAGGCGCGTGACCATTCAGGACAGACGGTTTTGATGGAGGCAGCCCAATGGGGGCGATTAAATGTGGTCAAGATTTTAATGCAAGCAGGTATGGATAAAGAGGCGCGTGATAAGGATGGTAGAACGGTATTGCTATACTCGGTTGGGTCTGCTGGCAAGGTTGATGTTGTACAATTTTTATTACAAGCAGGTGCAAATAAGCAAGTGCGTGATACGTATGGTAGAACAGCATTGATGTTTGCGGTTGCCGGTGAAAATATTGATATAGTGAAATTTTTATTGCAAACAGGTGTGGATATTGAAGCTAAAGACATCGCTGATGAAACAGCATTGATGCATGCCGTTGCATATGGATCGTTAGAAGTGATTAAAATTTTAGTAGATGCCGGAGCGAACATAGACGCTAAAAATCAAGGTAATAAAACAGCGTTAGATATTGCGATATGGAGGCATAAGAAAGAAGTTGCTACATATCTTCAGGATGTAAAGCAACAGAGAGAGAAAATAAAAAGTAAATTATAAGTCATAATGTTGGGGTGGCGAATGATGCAGCTGAAGCAATATATAAAAAAGAGTCTTTTGATAACGATTATTATTAATTTTGGTTTGAGTGTGCAATTGCATGCAGCTGATCAATCTGGGCATGCGCGTAAACGGGTAGAACGCATAGTAGGGCATATGCAGCCAGATGCAGGGGTAAAAGAAGTTGCAGGTGATGCTTCAGTACAGAACGCGCAAAGGCGGTTGCAGAAGCTGAAACAACAAATGCAACCAACTAAGTCGCAATCTGCCATATCACCAGAAGATGTTGGTGCGACGAGTACATTTATTGAAAGGCCAGAGCATTGCCAAGCGGTTGTGCAAAAGTGGAAAACGCAATTGAGATTATTTGGAGAGACAATAATACAGCGGATGTTGGAAAATGAGGAGCGATATAGGGACACGCATTTTGTTTTTTATCATGCACAAAATCAGGGAAATAGGATTATTGTAGAATTGTTAAGAAATGTATATGCATGGGAATATAAAAAACAGTTACGCCTCGATTTTGAGTTTTTGCGGTTATGGAAAGACGGATCTGATTTTAAAGATGTTAATAGTTATTTAGATAGCTTTGGTATTCCTAATCCTTTTACCGTTGGTGACAATGATTTAAATGATAATCGTGAAGATATACGGGTGGTTCTCTTGGCCGTTAATCCTCTACTGTTTGGTAATTTTCAAGATAGCGGTGAGTGTACCTTTGATTATTTTTTGAATGAACAAGGTATAAGCAATTTTATTCATATTCCATTAAAAAAAATATTTAAGCACTATGGATTTAAGGAATCATTTATTCGGGATCTTATTGATATTAACAAGAGAAATAAACCTAAAACGGGTGATATTGTACAAATATTTATACCAAAAAATTTAGTTGATGATAGTGCGTATCTTTGCCAAGCATGGGGGGCTCCGCAGAAAGAGCAACTTCGTGATAAATATGGTCAGCCAATTATAACGGATAATAAAGGGGTTATGTTATATGACAACGTGCGTCAACGGTATACAAAATGTAGTGGCATTCTTGAGTTATTACAAATTAACCCAGATGCTGTTCCCGAGTCGAAAACAATACAGCTACGGTTGTTTTTTTCAAAAATGGGGCCTTTATTAAATCCTGCTCTAGGAGCAAAGATGTTTCGATTTACGACTCTTTCAGCAGAGCAATTAAGAGAGTCGAAAGAAGCTGTTAAAATTGTGGCGAGCAAAATTTTTGCAGAGCGCGCAGGCTCTCGATATTATGCTAAGGCTGTTTATGGCGCAGAACCTACAGCGCAGCAAAAGCCTCTGACATCTCAGGAGCGGTCAGTAGTTGAATCTGCGATTGAACGTCTAACGGAAATGAGTATTTTTGAAGCCGTAAGGCAACCCGATGCAATAAAACGCATCAAAAAACTGTTGGCGCGGGGAGCTGATCTTAACGCTAAAAATCAGCAAGGTATAACGCCATTAATGGAGGCAGCGATGATAGGGAGGTTGGACGTAGCACAGTTCTTAGTAAGTGCAGGTGCGGATATTGATATTAAAGATAAATATGGCAAAACTGCTTTGGAGATTGCTGAAAGTATAAAGTCCAAAGAAATTGCTACATATCTTCAGGAAGTCCAGAAAAAACGGGATGCGGAGGCAGTAGGGCCAATAATCAGTAAATTGTGAATATAATTTGATCAAGAGCTTAATTGTCTCACAGCTGTGGGATACGGCTATATGAGCGGTTTTTTTAGTTACCATATTTTGATTTCTCTGTTGCTGCGTGTAGAAAAATATAAGTGATTATGTATATTCAATGGATATTCATAGACAATCGTATTATATACAATGGAGTGCCATGCGTAATCCAATAAAAAAAAATAAGATAATAAAAGATGAAAATATTGATTTAGAACCTAAGCAATATGCACAATTTCTAGATACTATTAAACAAGATATAGCCCAAACACAGCTGAAAGCTACATTATCGGTTACGCAAGAGTTATGGCACATGGAGAAAGTTCTTTTAGACAAAATTGCATCTGAAGGTTGGGGTGTAAAAATCACTGAAAAAATTTTACTTGAGTTAGGGCAAGGATTTTCTTTCGTGGGACAACAGTATCACGTAGAGGTAGGTGAACAGGACTTTTATATTGATCTATTATTTTATCATCTCACATTGCGCTGTTTTATTGTTGTTGAACTTAAAAATACAGAATTTATTCCAGAGTATGCAGGAAAGCTTAATTTTTATTTATCTGCCATAGACGATCTATTGCGAATTCCGAGCGATCAACCAACTATTGGCTTACTATTGTGTAGGTCAAAAAATAATTATGTTGCGGAATATGCTTTAAGAGATATTAAAAAACCGATAGGCATATCGAGTTATACAACTAAATTGGTAGAATCGTTGCCAAAAGAATTTAAAGGTAAGCTACCTTCTATTGAAGAAATCGAAGCGGGACTGAAAAAATTGAAAAAGATGAAGTAAATTACGGGGTGTTTCTGAAAAAGCTAATTGTCCCACAGCTGTGGGACAATTAATAATATGATCATGTTAGCGGCTTTTTAACTAACGTGAGTTCGACGTAACAGGTTTATATAAAAATCAAATTTTATCGTATTGATATTTATGAGATGTGTCAGACTGGCTATAGCATTATTGGTATTCGATCGCCGTCATTGCGAGGAACGAAGCAATCGAGCCTCACAAAGAAATATTGTTTATGAAACAGCCCGCAGTCTATATTGTTACTAACAAAGAAAATGGCACTCTTTATGTTGGAGTAACATCTAATCTCGCCAAACGAATCCATGAACATAAGCAGGGATTCGTCAAAGGCTTTACAAAAAAATACGGATGCAAATTGTTGGTATTTTATGAACCGCATGAAACTATGGAATCTGCAATTGCACGAGAAAAACAGATCAAGGGAGGTTCAAGAGAGCAAAAACTACATCTAATAAAAACCATTAATCCTGATTGGATAGATTTGTATGAGAATCTCCTTTATTAACGAGGCTAGATTGCTTCGTTCCTCGCAATGACTGCGTAAGAAAACCCTTTTTATCACA
>DASZBJ010000037.1 GCA_035944115.1 Candidatus Babeliales bacterium | reverse complement strand
CTCGGGTGTTGGGACGAGGAATGGAATAGTTCACTTTGTCAGGTCGATGAGAGTCACAATCAGCACCCGGTGGTAGGTTGAGTTTACGTTTGGTGGAACCAAAGAGCTCTGACCCTTCCAACGCACAATCTCTAGTGTTGACGTCTTCTGCCCCTGGGTAAGACTTCATGGCATCAGCCAACATTTTTGGATCTCCACACCTGGCAGCCGCTTTGAGTTTCAAGGAGGCCGAATCAGGACCTTTACCATCAGACCCCCCTTTCAACCATGTCCGGTAATTTGCAATTTGCATGAAGGCACGGATCATGTCGTCCACTGTAGCTTCATATAAACAAGTCATCTTGTTGCCGGACTGTTGGAGCCATTTGTTGTGTACAGTCTCTGCAAGGTTGCATGTTGGCATTTCCGCACGCTCCTCTATTGTCATATCCTATGAACAACACACAAATACAAGGATAAGAAAAACATAAGATATATTATATAACAGTGGCAAGATATTGAATGACAGTAGGCCACCCCATGGTCTGCAAGGTTTGGGTCGTTCGACCCAAACTGTCTGGCTGGTTTGGGTCGCTCGACCCAAACTGGCTGTAGACGGTTTGGGTCGCTCGATCCAAACCTTGTAGGCAGTTTGGGTGACAATGAATAATGAAGTTTGATATGTACTTACAAGTAGCATATGGCCACCCCATTGTCTGTAACGAAAATGCCAAAATCCCAACCACTCTGAAAGGCCAAGGATCCCTTCTTCCGAGGCAGCTCCAGATGATAACCACCAAGAACGAATCACATGATACTTAGTCTTGGCGTCGTCCATTGTTTGTGCGTCTTTGCACTACAAGGAAATGGTGCCCGATATGACAGATAGTTGACGGAAAAATGTCCGAATTGACGAAGGCAGCGTCCTGCAGGCCAACTTCTGTCATTTCGGAGTTTAACAATGCTTTTGTCAACTTTCTGTCAACTTTCTGTCAACTTTCACGATTTTCGGACAGCGTGTAAATCCACAAAGTTAAATCAACCTTTAACATCATACAAATTACCATTACCGTACCTTAGGGTCAGCTTCGGCGAAAAATAATTCCAAAAATAGATGCCAAAATTTTTGGAATATTTTTGGCATTTTTTGCCGAATATAATTTTAATTATTTTTCAAAATTGTCGAAAAGTAAGAAATTTTTACTTCTCACTAGAATTTTCCTTACAATGTAAGCTTGTGTGAATTGTAGAGGAGAGAATGTGCTCCTTTTGTAATCAAGCTCACTTACATTAGTTCACAAAGAATATGGGTTAAGAAGTAGCAAGACTCTAAGTGATCCTTTTCAAATGTGTTGTACACAGATTTTTGGAGTCCAATTGAGCATAGAAGATGAAGTTTTATAGAATTGTGTTCAACTAACAAAAGTTGAGAAATCAATCCTTCTTCCACGTCCAACAAGTTTTGTGTCAAAATAAGTCTTTATGCAAAAGATATGGACAAATCATTGCAGCCGTGTAAAGGTCAAAAAAATAAAATGCGTTCATAACAATTTTTCAGAGGTCATTTGTGCATAGAAGATTATCTTTTTTGGAATTTTGTTGGTCTAAGAAAAGTTTATAAATCAAGTAATCTTTCACCTCCAACAAATTTTATGTCATTTGAAGATTATATGCAAAAGTTATGCGTGTTGTAAAAATGAAGACTAACTAGGTGCTTCACCTCAAAGTTTACATATCCCATATGCATTGTTCGACACAACTCCACTCCACTTGCATAAAGTAGAGAGCATTCTCACCTCTTCACTCACCTCTTCACTCACATCTTTCTTGTCATCCAATGCAAGAGAGTTGTGCATGACAAAAACTTAAATAGGACATCAAAAGAGGATTTAAGATGAAATTTTAAAAATTAAAAGGGAAAGTTGCCGAAAATATGAATATACTATTTTTAGTTTCTAAACATGAAAATTTGAAATTAATTAATTAATTAACTACCGTAAGTGGTAAACCCACTTGTAACATTTTTTTTACTAAACACGAAGGATAGAAACACCGTGGCAGAAGCGATAAATACACCGTGGCATCACCCGAAGAAGAGGTGGCAGCTGACGTGTTATTCTGTCCGAATTGACTGCCGAATTAACAAAATTTTGTCAACTAAGTGTCCGAATCAGGGTCTCCTAATTGACGGAACAGTTGACATAACTTTGTCAAAATTTTGTCAATTAGGTCACATATATTCTTGTAGTGTTTGGTTGTATTAACTTATATATAACATCCCAATTGATTGAGTGAGGGCAAAATT